>JAGMZX010000121.1 GCA_018005585.1 Candidatus Hydrogenedentota bacterium
GCGCGGCGGCAGATGTACTCGTAGTAAGCGCTTTCGTCGGCGTCCTGGAACCGTCCCCAGCGGCTCACGTCGTAAACGAGAATCGCTTCGAAATCGGCGCGGCCGCTTTGGACGTCCTCGATCAGCCGTTTCAGCGCATCGCGCCCGTCCAGACGCAGCCCGCTCTTTCCCTCGTCCGCGTAGGTGCGGACGATCTCCATGTTGTGCTTGGCCGCGTACTCCCGAATGACGTCGGATTGGTTCTCCGTCGAATATTGTTGATGTTCGGTGGACATTCGCGCATAGATGGCGGCGCGGATCGGCGGCCCGGATTCTCCCGGCAGTTCGGTTTCGTTCATTCCGATTCGTCTCCTATTCTCGGCGCCAGGAGAGCCGGAACGAAACACGAGGCGTTCCCTTCCTTCCCCGGGTTCGCCTTTTCCTTGTCACCATTTACATCGGAAATGCGCTTCCGGTTCGGGCATTCTGTTTCTCCTGACTTTGCCACGCCGGAATTCTAACCGCTGTTCGCTCGATTCCTGTTGCCAACTCGGGGATGGCTTTCGGGAGCAGTAGATCGGCTTCACGAAGGTTCGATCCTGAGCAACTCCAGGCACAGTTCAAGAATCCGACGACGCTCTTCACTTCGGAATTTGTTGGGAGACACCCGTCTCGACGACGGTCGGGTTCTGGACGAAACTCGATTCTCGAGTTCGAGCTTCGCGAGGGTTGTTAGCCAGCGATAGAGTGCCGTATGAGATAAGGCTGGGGCAGCAGTATCCGGATCGACTTCATCTTCATCGACCTGTTTCCACCAGAACGAGTCCGGAGCCTTTTCCGGATAGAACAACGGCATTCCATCTTCAGAAACCGAGTCGCGGTACGTGGACCATTCATGCCGGAGATAGTGCTCGCAGAACGCAAGGATGTCTCTGCGCGTATACCGCTTGAAGGGAAGCGCGAATTCCGGATACTCGGTGAAGGAGCGTCTGCATTGCGGGCATTTCCATCGCGTAAGGATGGCAGTGGTTTTGGAAACCCCTTCTTCGTTTATGGTTAGGAAGACACGCTCGCGCTGGCCGTTTCGGACGAAGCGAGCAGGACGAGCGCCACATAGTGGACATTTCCCAGTCGCTGTTGTTCGAAAGGCTACCCCAATCTTTCAATTGAGATGTCTTTCTCATTGATCGCTCAATTCAGGCGGCTCGACCTTGGGACTAGGCGGACTCAAATCGATACGGATGTGGTCAAGAACCTGCTCTTCGTCCTCAAGAGTGGTCACCCCTCGCAAATAGGCCACCATATCTTCTTGTCTATTCTGTCCGAAGACCAGTCTGTAGAGCGCGAGCGAGCGACGCAAGTCTTCGGCCCTGCCGCTTTCCCGACTCAGTGGCAAGAACGGAATATGCCGCTCAATCTGAGCTCCATTTGGATGCTGAAATACCCAGTAAGGAACAAGATCCGAGGATTCCGGTGGCCTGTCACTCTTAGCGAGTTCAAAGACGACTTCCCAGGGATCCGGTGAGCGAACCCCACTCGACGGTAGCATCGAGCAGTCATACGACAGGGCGACATTTTTGCGAACGGCATGACCCTTGTAGCGATGAACACGCCCCTCTCGCTGTTCGAGATCGACCGGGTTCGCGGGTAAGTTCCAGTGGACTACCGCATGACAATACGTGTGGAAATCCAAGCCTTCTTGGCCCACGGATGTGGACACAAGCACAAACGGCCAGAACGGCGAGTTGAACGCTATCCGCACTTGTTCCGGACGATTAGTGCGTTGTCCGTCGTCGGATTTCTCCTCGCCAAAACGCAGGGCAAATCGCCCTCGTACCCCGAACGGGTCAATCGAGAATGTCCTTGTGGCGGGATCGAGCGAAATGTCATCGACATCCAGATTAGATGTTCTGAGTGTAAGCGCGCTGGAGATTACGCGGGCCAACTCCTCTGCGATATCATTCGCACTTCGTCCCGTCAAGCCCTGGGATTCAAGAAGCACGTGGGCATATTCATCCAGGGTCGCCTGAAGACAACCATTGACGCAGTATTCAAGGACCCTCCTCCAGTACGGTTCTTCACGGTTGATTCCTCGCAGCAAGGCCATGCTTTCGGGCAGATTGAACAAGGTGAGGAAAGACCACGCAATCTGGCCTGCTGCGTCGCGGGTCGTCACATCCCGAACAGAATCCCAACCTCCATTGACGCGTGAAAGGGCACGTAGGGCAACGGTTCCTGGGGCGCCCAAGGCCATTTGTGCAAGTACCATTGGAAGGTCGGTTGGAGGTTGACCAAGGGCAATCTTGCCATCGGAGAAGTCGCGAATGAACCCCAAGGCGTGGGTCACGTGGTCTCGCCAAAGCGTGGCTTTCTCGCCGTCTGCGTCATCCGTCGAATCCGGTTCAACGTTGCCCACCCAACGGGCATAGGCCTCCTCACGCTCCAGCCATTCGAGGAGGTGTTTCTTGTTTTCCGCCAAGTCCAATAACAGCGGCGCGGCCCAGTACCAACGTTCATCCGCCGAGCTTACTTCCCCTCTCTGCATACGAAGTGTCGAACTGCGCGATGGGATCTTCTTGAGGAGTTCCTCAATCCGGGCCGACATGATATTGATGGCCTCGGAAACCGTCAGCGGCGGCGATCCCTGTGCTCGAACGGCCTGCAATTGCAGAGGATCGCAGTCTATGGCGAGTGACATGCAGGGGTAGATAATGCCCAGCACAGGCATCCCTGTAAGGCGTCCTTCGGAAAATGCAAACACCAATAACCTTCGGCGCCTCTTACGCGCCTCGGGGGTGTTCAACGCGTCCGACTCGAACGATAGGATCATCCGTCGTTCAGCCTCATAACTCAGCAATGCTGTGACGACTTTTGGGACGATGCGCCAAGAAGAGAACACCAAGCGTTTCGTGAATCGCGCGACCGCAGGTTCGGCGAAGCATCCTCCCAACCTGTAGTAGGGCATCGAAGGCGGTATCCAAAGCAGGCGCCATGCGTTACAACCAATGGTCTGGGCTGCCAGACTGCGCAGGCGCGCGTTCCCGAAATCTACGGCCCTGTACGCCCTCACGTCTCTTTTTGAAAACAGTGAGGCCTGGGACTTGCTCAAGGCGTCATAGAGGCCTTCGGCCATGTCCGCCTCGTCCTGCGATGCCTTAAACGCCCGCTTCAGTTGGTAGTCTTCCATGAAATTGAGCAGGTACGGGGCGGACTTCCAGTATTCGATCACGCCGTCGGATCCCAATATGCCGGCGATTTGCTCCATGGCTACATAGGAGCGAAGGTCAGCGGCTTCCAGCAACAAATCCGGATTGGGCATTTCCCTCAGCATGCCGTTCCTGTCGCTGGATACCGCCAAGCGCTCGGTGCGCACCATTACTTCTCTCAAACAACGCTGCAATTCAAGCATCGTGTCCCGAAGCCCATTTCCGTCGCCGCTGCCGTATCGGAGCAACCCTCTTCGATATGCGGTGAGAAGCACCTCGAGGCGAGCTATCTTTTCGTCGGACGGCTGTAGAAAACGCAGCGTGCGCATGAAATCTTTATAGTGGTCGTCCTGAGCGGCCTCCTCCGTAAGGGTATACATCTTGTAAGGGGTCGCGGAAAGAAGCAGTACCCGGGCGGAACTGGCGGCATCCGAGTATTCAAACAGATCGTGGGCCAACTGACTGGCTTCGTTTTCCCCTTCAAGAAGATCCTTGAATCGCTGGAATTCGTCCAGAATGATCAAGTCAGGCTGAAGGCTCTTCAGACAGACCCTGGCGAGCAGCGCGCGCAGTTCGCCGATAAAGGCATTGCGTCTAGTCCTAACCTCGTCAGAGATTCTGGCATCAGCACGGTGAAAGTGGGGGCATAGATCTTCGAATTTCCTTCGGAGGGCCGGGACCTTTCTTACCGCCTTGACGAAGTCTGCGGCGATTCCCTCGTGCACGCGCCCATTGTTCAAGAAGAAAGTGACTGCATTCCGGAAACTATCGGATCCCGCCGTTCCCCGGAACACGTTGAGAGATGCGGCTGTCGTAAGGCTCCATGCTTCTCTGAGCATGGCAAAGAGAAGGACACGCTCGTCCTTGTTCCCCAGATTCGATTTCAGATCGAAGGACGTGCTGGGGGTGAACGAGATAAAGTTCAGACGGGAGAGTTCACTGCCGTTGGCAAGGGTAACCGGGAGCAGCGTGATACGGGAGGCGAGGGCGAAATCCCTATTCCCAGTAACATTGAGACGATTGATGTTCTGCCTCGCAATATCCGCGTTTGAACAGATATAGACGACGTCGATACGCTCGACCTGGTCCCAAAGATGGTCGATGACTTTGGCAATCAGCCCACGAGCGACAAGCGTCTTGCCAAGGCCGACTTCGTCGGCAATCAGGAATCGTCGTGTACAGTCATCATCGAGGTACATCCGACGGAACACATGGTCGACCGTATCGCGCTGAAAATCCTTCAGGCTACGAAGGACTAGCTCGGGATTCGGACGCTCTAAGACCGTCGTCATTTGCGAACCCCTCGTCGCGCAGTCCAAATCGGTTTCCAGATAGCCTCGAAGCCTTCCGGCAGCAGGTCCTGGCTCTCCGGACTCTCCTGCAAATCCTGTATAAGGCGATCAATCCGATCTAGCTTCTCCGGATTCCTGTACAGGGCCTTTATCAACAATTCGAAGAGCGATGTTGACCCACCCATGCCAAAGACGAACTGGCCAGAGGCATTGCGCCCATTGCCATCCATCAAGAACGCGCGCATGTCGACGCCCTCCTCCGAGAGGATGAAAAGCAGGAACCGGATAAGCTCTTGGCGGTTCCGCAGCAGGCTTCGAAGAATGCGCTCCCGCCTGTTCCGGGGCGCTCCGTCCAGGGGGGCATTCACCACAAATCGTCGCGAGAGCTTCTGACCTTCGATTTCCGCGCCGATGTCAAACGCGAAGAAGGACGTCAAAGCCTCGAAAGAGAGCGCCTCAAATACGGCGACTTCTGAAACATCCGGATTCGCCCCGACAGCGGCTGACTCCTTCAGAGTGACCGGCCAGCAACGGATCGAGGCCACTTCTGAAAGTGGTGGACATGGTTCGGTCAAACCGCACAGCGTGACCGAGTAGCGGCCTTCGGTCGATGTGGAGACCTTGGCGACGAGTTGTTTGTTCACGATTCCATCAACGGCGCGGCGTAGCAGTTCCTCAAGTCGCTGTTGGACAATATCCTGCGTCTTCATTTCTCCGTCAGGGACGAATTCCTGAAGCAGGTCCATGATGTTGGTCTTGCCCTTTTCCTGCTTGAGAAAAGTGTCGACACCGCAGACCGACTTCTTGCCTACCAACTCGACGAGAAACTCCACGTTCCTGTCAAAGGCTGCATCGGTCGCGTTGGCGGAACCCGTCCAAATACGCGCGTTCCAACCGTCATCGGCGACGTACAACTTGGCGTGAAGGCCGTTGAAGATGGCGGGCGAATTTTCTACATCCTCGGTATCGGTATCCTCGACGTTCGCAACCGGGTTGAGAACATAGACCCGTTCAAAACCTGAGAGGTTCTCGGGTGTGAGCGTCTCCAGACTTTCGAGCCTGGAAACGAGGACATTGCCGTTACCGCCATTCGCGACTCGCGCAAGGCAGGCGGCGGACACGAAGGGCGAAACGACCACCGTGCGGCTCATTCGCCCAGTGAACGGCCATCGCTTCGCATTAGGCACACCCAAGGGCCAGAAGGTCATGTCGTCGAAACCAGCGGGCACCTCAAAAGACACTCGGCGCAGTTCATCCTGAATTACATCGATCCGTGCCTGTGCTTGGGATTCCAAGGGCCGGAGAGCCATTTGAGGGAGCGCGCGGACAAAATCGGCCAAGGGGCGGTTGACGGAAAAAGCGTTCTTCCGGTCGACGAGCGTTCCGTCAAGTACGAGGACCGTGTCCCAAGAATGGTCAAACGTGAGGTTACGAGTCGAGCAGAGCATCCGGTAGAGAACCGGCTCTCCGGATGCCACGAATCGCAAGACCCATATCTTGGGATGGAACACGCCCCTGGGATTGGGCGCGCTGACTTCGACGACGGTATCCTCAATGTAGCTGTACAGTAGCTGGCTCGACTTGGGAATCGATATCTGCCCCGATTGACAGAACAGGACAATGCGTCCGGCGTGACGGCGAAGAGCCTCCAGGAGAGCGAGGGGGTCGGCCACCGGTTTTCCATCGGTATCTTCCCATGCGAACATAGTAAACGCAAGAGGAACCGTCACAAGTGTAAGCAAATCAAGCGAATACGTAGTCCCGACGGCGGAGTCGAGTTCATACCCCGGCGGGGGCTTCAGTGCGTTCAGCAAGTGGCTTCTGTCGGATGGTTCAAGCATGCATGCCCTCTAAGGCAGTCCGTTAAGGATATCTGCAACCATTGTTTGGGCAACGCGCCATCGATAAGTCAGTTGGCCCGCGCCCGCGGCGCCGTTCCAAAGCTCCAGGCTTCGCGGGTTGTCCAAGCGCGCCAGCCCATGCTTCAGGAGTCTCTCGCGCTCGTGAATCAGGGTCCGAGCTTGGGCATTGTCGGCGATTCCGGTCACCACGCCCGGGGAAAGCGCCAGACTCAGCCACGTATCGATGAACCTCCGCGTCAACAGCGTCACTCTGGCGCCGGTGGCATCGATGATTTCCCAGAATCGCCGCGTGTTCCAGGAACCTGGCGCCTTTACGAACGCATCTACTTGCGATGACCAGTCGGCGAGCATTTCGGAATACTCATCGACGAGCTCTTCGCTTTGTCTCGTCTCCGCAAGCATTAGGTTGTATAGCAGGGAGGCACCGTGAATCACTATCGAGAAGTTGCGAGCATGTTCGAGTTGTTCAGCCAGCTTAGAGGGCAGGTGCTCGGCGACAGGCGATTCCCATGCGAACGCAGTTGGGTCCGTAGGCTCACGGAGATCGACAAGGAATGCCAAGAGCGTACCCGGCAGACGGGTCATTATTCGTTCGTAAAGATAGGACGCCTCTTCCGCTGTAAGCGCGAAGGAGGCCACGCGAGGGAAATCTTGAGGCGGGGCAGGAAGCCCGCCATGCCAGTTGCGACCGGTTGAACCGTCAACCGGTTCGCCGTCGTCGTTGCGTTGCGAGCGTGTCTGGGATGCATAGAAGTTGTCTTGAAAGGCGTGGTATTGCGCTTGGGAACCGGGAAAGATTCGAATCCCCCATTGCGCCAAACCTTGCCAGTATATGTTGCTGGGCAATCGCTGAAGTGAACGGCGCGCTTCGATTCCGATGGTGCCAGAAGGGTCATCCGAAGCGGCAAGGGCATCGATCAGATCGATTTCTTTACGCCGCGCCGCCGCCGCAATCTGGTCGGATGGCGTCCTGCGCCTCTGCAGGTCAAGGTAAATCCACGGCACGAAAAGGAAGTACCGCACGCGGGTCTGCACCGTGCTTGTACCAGGGAAAAGCAGATCGGCCAAGGCATCGCGCACGATGCCGATTCCCAGTTCGTCTCTGGTGTCGGTTTCCCTTAATGCAGAAATGACGTCGAGCATCTTGCGCTGCTCGTGTTCCGAGTAATCCAGCCATGTGAAGACCGATGCCATCCGACAACTTTCCCTTCCAACAGGCCTTTCTTGTGGGGCAAAGAATGGGCTATCCCCCATTTTTCGCGGCTGCAATAGTTTAGTTGGCCCGCCAGTATGCAATCAACAACTTAGACCGCGTGCGGCTGCGAATGAATCGGGTCTTTCAGACACGGAGATTTTCCGAGTCTGGAACGGAATCCTCCACCATTTTACTTTCACTCGAAATTCTCTATCCGTAGAACCTCGGCGGTGTGCGGGTCCATCTCAATGGATCGAACATCGCCCTTTATTTACGGGCTTTTTTTGATGTGCCCTCCCTGAAACCGCGCCGTTTTCAACGTGCCCCGGATCACACATCTTTCCCTTCCTGAACCGCGATTCGTCTCTTTTCTCTCGCCTTTTCTCTGTTTCAACGTGTCCACCCCCTTCGGCGACCCGTTGTTGCGATGCAACGACTTACGAACATGATTTTCGTTTTCCGAGTCGATATCGCATCGAGTAGGGTTTTCATGCGGAAAATCTATTGGCCCCGCGTGTCTCCGAGACATTCCGCATGAAGAAAGCCCCGCATCCGTTTCACGAACGTTTCCGGTAATTAACCGACGGACGCCGCTTGCTTGCGGCGCCGAAGGACTCCCGGAGACATCGCATGGACACACTCACCACCGACCCAGAACTCATGACGCCGCAGGAGCGGCAGCGCGAAGTCGCGACGCTCCTTGCGCGCGGTTTCTTGCGCATGCGAATGGGGCATGTACACAACCTCGCGGGAGACGTCTCTCCGGCGGGTATAGAACTTGATTTTGCGAGCCAACAGAGCGTTCATCGTGTCGAACCAGAGAAAGGAGACCGTGCATGGAGCACACGATGAACAGACAGGACAAAGAGAGACAACGAACGATTTTGAGCCGCGTGGCCGCGCTTGAACGGATGCGCGAACCGGAGTTGCGCGAGCAATGGCGCACGCTGTTCGGGAGCGAGCCGCCGTCATGCCGCCCGTCGGTGCTGGTCCGCCGCCTGACCCACCGCGTCCAGGAACTGGCCCTCGGCGCGCCGCTCGAAGAGATCAAGCGCCGTATCGAAGACAAGCGCACGGCCTTGGGCCTGGACGACATGGCGCTCAGACGTGGCCGGGGCGGCAGACGTCAGACAGGCACGCCTGTCGTGGGCACGCGCCTTGTGCGCGAGTGGAACGGGGCGCGTTGCGAAGTCACCGTGACCGCTGATGGCTTTGAGTTCCAGGGCAGGACCTACCGCAGCCTGAGCGCCGTGGCGAAAGCCATCACCGGCACGCACTGGAACGGACGCGCATTCTTCGGGTTGTACAAACCCGGTACAGGGCAAGGGAGCCGCGTATGAACAACCGACGAAACGCGACCGCCGAACCCATTGTGGCCCCGCTACGCTGTGCGATCTACACACGCAAGTCTACCGACGAGGGTCTTGAACAGGAGTTCAACTCGTTGGACGCCCAACGTGAATCGGCGGAATCGTTCATCGCCAGCCAACGACAGAATGGCTGGATACCCGTGGAAGACCGATACGACGACGGCGGCTACTCGGGCGGCACTCTCGAACGTCCCGCGCTGCAGCGCCTCATCCAGAATATCGAAGCGGGAAAGGTCCAGTGCGTCGTGGTGTACAAGATCGACCGGCTGTCCCGTTCCCTGCTGGACTTCACACGTCTGGTGGACCTCTTCGACCGTCACGGAGTCTCCTTCGTTTCCGTGACGCAACAGTTCAACACGACGACATCGATGGGGCGGCTCACGCTGAACATCCTTCTGTCCTTCGCCCAGTTCGAGCGGGAAATCATCGGCGAGCGCATTCGGGACAAGGTGGCCGCCGCGAAACGCAAAGGCAAATACATGGGCGGACCGCCCGTTCTGGGATACGACCCCGACGCGGGCACGCGGCGTTTGCTGGTGAACTCCGAAGAGGCGTGGCTGGTTCGCCACATTTTCAGCAGATTCGTGGAACTGGGTTCGACGCTCAAACTGGCGCACGAACTCAACCAGCAAGGGCGTCGCACGAAATCCTGGACTACGCGCGGCGGCAGAAAACACGAAGGCGGGCGTTGGGACAAGGCGTCACTGGCGCGCTTGCTGCGAAACCATCTCTACATAGGCGAGGTGGCCTACAAGGGTGAAATATACGCGGGCGAGCACGAGGCCATCGTGAGCCGAACCGCATGGGACAAGGCACAGGCCACTTTGGACCGAAATGACCGCACCAACGGCAATCGGAACCGCAAACGTCACGACTCCCTTCTGCGCGGCGTCCTTCGGTGCGGTCATTGTGACTGCGGCATGACGCATTCCTACGCGCGCAAGAAGGGCGCGATGTACCGATACTATGTCTGCGCCAACGCGATGAAGCACGGATATGCCTCCTGCCCCATGAAGTCCATACCTGCCGGCGAAGTGGAGCGCATGGTCATCGACCGCCTGCGGCAGGTGCTGCGTTCTCCAGCCCTGATCGCGCAAACTTATCGCGAAGCAGCGGCTGCATCACCGGGGGACGCGCCGCCATTTGCTGAACGGGATGTCGTGCTTGCCTTGGAACGGCTTGATGAATTGTGGGACAACCTGTTTCCCGGAGAGCAGGCCCGAATTGCCCAACTATTGATTCAATGCGTGGTGGCGACACGCGATAGCCTGAATATCGAATTGCGAGCGCACGGGATGCTCGATCTGACCGTGGAAATGAATGCAGTCGAAGAGGACGGAAACGATGGGAAAACTGATTGACACAAATCACGCGAAGGCCACTGAAACGCGCCTGCCCAACGGGGGCATCGTCATTTCGATCCCTATTCAAATGAGGATGCGGGGCAAGCGCAAAGAGATCGTCTTGCCCCCGGACGCGTTCCCGGATGCGTGCGTGCGTCTTTCGGAAAGCGAATCCCTTGTGATGGCGCTGGTGCGCGCCCATTGTTGGAACGGCCTCCTCGAAAACGGCCGCTTCCGCTCGATTCCCGAACTGGCCGCGGCGGTCAAACTCGAACGCTCGTATGTGTCGAGGATTCTCGGACTGGTGAACCTTGCGCCGGACATCGCGCTCGCCGTGCTGAACGGACAAGAACCCGAAGGCTTCACCCTGAGAAGACTGCGCCGGGGCATTCCGGCTCTCTGGGAAGAGCAGCGCAAGCAGTTCGGCTTTCCCGCGCCGAACTGAGTCCCCCGTGGCGGACTATCTTGCCGACGCGAACGCGGGCCTTGTCCTGCGTTCCCATTCCGCACTCACGCGCCGGGAGAGGGCCTGCATCCGGTCCGCGCGGAACACCAGAACATCCTTCACGCCCGCGTGCGACGGGTCGGCATAGCTCCGCTTCAGAAGGAACATCACCAGGTCCACTACACCCTGCGCGCCGATGAGGGTGCCGTGCAGCGGCCAGACCCGGATCTCGGACTGGATATGCTCGAGCAATGTTCCCAGCCGGTAGTTCGGCGTGCCGAGTTCAGCCCACCTCGCCCACCTCAGCGTGCTCAACACGCATCGGTCTTCACCGGCATCCTCCCGCCCGCCCAGCGCGGCGTGCAGAAACCCCGCCTCGAATTCTCCGCTGTGCGCGGCAATCCATGCCTGCGATCCCGCCCAGACAAAGAAATCCCGTACCACTTCTTCCGGCGGCCTCGCCCCGGCCACCTTCTCGTCGGTGACACCCGTGATCTTCCGGATGTGTTCGGGAATGGGTATGCCTGGGTTCGCCCGCTCCCAGAAGGTGTCCAGCAGGTTGCCCTCATAGTCGAAACTGACCGCCCCCACTTCCGTAATCCGGTCTTGCAACGGGTTCAGACCGGTGGTTTCCAGACTGACGGCCACCAGGGTTTCCGGGGCGACAAGGGCGTGTTCCATGGTTCCGGCCTCCTTTCCAGGCGCGTACCGCACAAAAGTGTACATAAAGTGCTTGACTGAAAATTCTTTCAGTAGTATAATGCACGGTCAAAGCGTTGTCAACCGTCTTGGGAACGGTTGTCGGCGTTTTTGGCGCTTGGGCTGTGATCCAGAAAGGAGAAATACCCCTATGGCTGCATTTTCGCTTCGACGCTTCACCAAACCCGAAACCCTGCGGCTCATGTCCCGCGAGCACCTTTTGGCGCTGCTTTCCCCCTACCGGGACTACTTCGCCTCACGGGGATTGACGGTCCCCGGTCATGGGGAGAACATCCCGTTGGACTGCGACCGGCTGGTCGCCGTCTTTCTGTCCCCGGACATGTCGATGCCGATGGAACTCGTGGAAAGCCTGTACCTCATCAACGAACTGGCCACGCCCAAGGGGATGGACGCAATTCTCCGGGAAGCCCGCGGCGAGGGCATTCACCTGTCGCTCCCGTGGAAACCCACGGCGATGGATGTGGCGATATGCGCGTTTCTGGCCGACCGGAACCTGTTGGAGCGCATCCATCACCAGCATGCCATGCTCAAACGGCGCACGTTCATGTACTTCCGCACCCTGGAGACGCCTCCTGCATTGGATGCCGCGAAAATCCAAGAGGCGCTTCCCTCGCTGGAAAAGGAACTCGACGACTACTTCTACGAGCACAATCGCGGGCGGCACTGCCATGTCTACCACTTCGAACACGACGGCGCCTTCTGGCTGACCGTCCGTCATGGCGACGTCTTCCGCCGCGAGGTGAGCGTCGAGGACGCCAAGACCGTCACCTTCGTGTTCCGCCCCGAATGTTTCAACACGGTGGTGTATGCGGCCGTCGAGGGCGAACTGCGCGTCTATGCCGGAAGCGACGAGGAGCGGGACATGTACCGCCGCATCATCGGCGAACGGTTGTTCGGTTCGGAATTCACGTTCTGGGGGGCGGACAAGTACTCCTGCGAACCGTTGCGCTCCCAAGGTCCGTCCGCGCTCGCCGTCACCGACGTGGCGGGGATCGAGTGGGCGCGTCTTACCGAGGTGAAATGCGAGCAGCAGCGGAAGCAACGCCGCGTCTTGCTCAGCCGCAGTTCCTCGGACCTGTTCGAAGGCGCCACGCGCTGGGAGGAATGGTTTCCCGACGATGCCCAAATAGTGCGCGCGAGCTTCAAGGTGAAGTTCCGGCATGCCAGAACGCCGCAGAGCATTTCGCTTTGCCCGCCCAACATCGCCACGTACTCGCAGGACGGAGACTGCGCGCTGACCGAGCGGTGGCTGCGTGCGCGCGGGTTCATCCGCACGGGCGCGGCGACCTGAAGGGCGGTGAGGCGTGAACAAGACCCCGGACTACTGGCAGGCGATTGAATCCACCTATGGAATGAAGGCTGCATCCGTCACGTGGGACAAGTATCTCGGCACGGAAAAGGCCCGGTTGTCGAAACACATCCGCCCGACGGGACGCTTGGTGAACACGTATCCCTGTCCGGACAAGTTCGGTTGCGGTTTCGACCACGAGATTCGCATCTGGCGGGAGACGGATATCGCCGCCGTGCCGGTGGACGACGAATATGATCGCTGCCGGGTGTACAAGCTCCGGCATGAAGATATCGTGGAGTACGAAATGGACGCGGAGAGCATCCTCCGCGAAACCTTCCGGATGCTGGGCGTCCGGCCCGGAGAACTGCGTCCCACGGATTTCTACGAAACCTATGCCGTTGGAACCTGCTCTCTCGACAGCGGCTCCGCGATGCAGGTCTACCTCACCATTCCCGAAGAGCGGAAACAGTTCTGCCAGGCCGCGACGGGGCTGCTCGCGGTCGGCGAAACGCCGTTCGTGTTCATGTCGTTAACCCCGAGATTCATGGACACCGTGGCGCTGGAAGGACTGGCCCGGCACAAGTGTCCTTTCTTCCTCACGGAAGATCTGGTGGCCGCCAGCGGCCAGGGTGATCTGACATTGTTGCGCGGTCTGGCCGATATCCTGCGTTCACAATACACAACGGATGAGGCGCCTCGTTTGGAGAATGTGTTCCGGCTTGACGGCGCCGCCTGGACCATGAGTTACGCGGGCGAGACCGTCCACTTCCCGGATACCAAGGGATTTCGATACATCGCCCTTCTTCTGGCGGAGGCCGGACGGCGATGGTCTGTGGAAGCCCTGCTGGCCGCGGCGGGCAACGGCGCCGCCATGGCGGTGGAATCGGCTGCCGCAATGCAGGGCGCCGACCTCCGCATGGGCAATTCGTGGGCGGGCCACGCCGGCCCCGTCATCGACGAACAAGCGAAACGGCAGTATCGTGCCCGCCTCCAACAGATAGAGGAAGAAATAGAGGATGCGGGCATTCTGCATGACAGCGACCGGCTGGCCGCCCTCGCGCAGGAAAAAGAAACGTTGCAGCGCGAGATCTTCGCCGCTGTGGGAAGCCAGGGCAAGATTCGCATGGCCGCCAACGGGGGCGAGAAGGCCAGCGACGCCGTATCCAAGGCCATCCGGAGGGGCACCGACCTGATCGGCGCGGAACACCCCCGCTTGGCGCACCATCTGCGCGACGCCATCAAACGCGGATACACCCTCTCCTACGAACCGGAATCACCCACCGTCTGGCAAACGAACTGAACCCATCGGGGCACGGATTTCTCTACTTTGACCGTGCCCCGTTCTTTTTTTCCTTCCTTTTCTTTTTCTTGGACTTTCCCCGGACACGAAATGTCCGGTGCTCCTTCGCACCTTAACCCACTGCAAATAAGCGTTTTGCGTTCCGCCTGACGCCCATCGCATCCCCCTCCCGGACATCTGCCGGACACGAAATGTCCGGAGCGGACAAAAAAAGTCCGCCCTATGCCGGCGAGAGGCGTGGTTCGGCGGACACGAACGAAGCCTTTGACGCCCGAACAGGGCGTTGCGTGAACCCCGAGAGGCAAGCCTTCCGCCGGACCTCCTCTCGGGGTTCTTCGTTTTTTCGGACCCGAAGGAGACCGGCATGGTTAAAACAGACACAAGAAACGGAAAGCGCAAGCGCGGAAGACAGCGTGGCAAACGCCCGCACCGCATCCCCGGCGCGCCGAGGCAATTGCTCCTCCCCTGGCGAACGGAGATCACGGCGGACGACCTCATTTCGATCCGCGTGGCCGCCCGCGGACTCGCCGGACGCCACGGCTACAGCCTTTCGGACGTCGAGGATATCGCACAGGACCTGGCCCTTCATGTCCTCGAACGCATGGGCGAATACGACCCCGGACGCGGCGCCTGGAGCACCTTCCTGAAACGGGTCCTTCGCAACAAGATTTCCCACCTTATCGAGTATCGCACCTTCCAAAAACGGGACTACCGCAAATGCATTCCGCTCCTCCCGTAAACCCAGCCTATGCCGTCGAGGACTCCCGGTGCGCCCCGGAACGGCTCTATCTCCGTATCGATCTGCAGATCGCGGTCGACGCGCTTCCCGAGGAACTCGCGGCGTTTTTCACGGCGCTGGCCCGGACCGGAGAACTGCGCACGGCGGCGCGCGAATCGGGCGTCTCGATCGTGAAGGCGCGCGAATTCCGCCTGCGTATCCAGTCCGTCTTTCTGGAAATGGGGCTCGGCATGTACCGGGGTCCTTAATCCTTCTCCTCGCTTTTCATCCCAAGTTCTCAACCCCGGCAAACAACAAAGGAATCATCGGCCATGAAACTCACCGACGTAACGACAGGGCGCAGAGCGCGCCCGCAGAAAGTCATGATCTACGGGGTCGAGGGCATCGGCAAAAGCACCCTCGCCTCGCAATTCCCCAACCCCATCTTTCTCGATGTCGAGGACCGCACGGCGCACCTGGACATCCACCGTTTCATTCCCAAGAACTGGAACCAACTGCAGGCCGCGCTCCAGTCGCTGTATGACGAGGACCACGGTTATCAGACCGTCGTGGTGGACACGGCGGACTGGGCCGAGATGCTCGCGGCGCAGGACGTGTGCGAACGCTGCAACAAGTCCGGTATCGAGGACTTCGGCTACGGCAAAGGCTTCCAGTACGTGCGCGAATCCATGCAGGGCATGCTGTGGGCGCTGCACAACCTCCAGTACAAGCACGGCATGCACGTGGTCGTCGTGGCGCACGCGCGCATCCGCAAGTTCGACGATCCCCAGCAGGCCGTGAGCTATGACCGGTTCACGCTCAAGTGTTCGGACGGCGTGTCGGCGATGCTGCGCGAGTGGGTCGACGCGGTGCTCTTCGCCAACTACAACACGCTCGTCGAAACCGGCCAGGACAAGGTCACCCGCGCGAAAGCCGGCAATCGCCGGATGCTGTACACGAACCACACGGCGGCCTACGACGCCAAGAATTCCTACGGGCTCCCTGACGAGATCCCGATGGAGTACGAGCATCTCCGCCCGTACATCGAGGCCAGCTTCGCCGGAAAGATCACGTACAACCCCGCGCCGCAATCGCAGGAAGAACTCATCGCCAAGAAGCGGTACCAAGACATCGCCATCTCGCTGGCCGCGCCGCTCGGGGGCCTCGATTACGTCAAGTCCCTCCTCAAAGAACAGAACGCCACCTTCAAAACCATGAGCATCCCGGAATGCGAGGAGTTCGTCGAGACCGTTCGCGACCGGGTCACCGCGGAAATGAATCGCCGCGAAGGAGAAAAGAACCATGCCGAATAACGACATCCTCGATTGGAACGACCGCATCGAAGACGACGGTTCCGGAGAATTCACGATTCTGCCCGCTGGCGAGTACGCCTTCAAGGTCACCGGATTCGAGAAACAGCACAGCAACAACAGCCAGGCGCCGATGGCCAAGGTGACGCTCGAAGTCGACCATGACGGCGAACTCGTCAACGTGTACGACTACCTCGTGCTCACGAAGAAGGCGGAATGGAAGTTGTGTTCGTTCTTCCGCTGCCTGGGCCTCAAGAAGCACGGCGAGCCGTTCGTGATGCAGTGGAACCGCGTCGTGGGCGCCACGGGCCGCGCCAAGGTGTATGTCGAGAAATACACCAAGAAAGACGGCAGCTCGGGCGAATCCAACAAGGTGAAACATTACATCGACCCGCCGGGGCCGCGCGCCTCCGCGCCCGCGCCTGCGTCTCAGCCGCCGCGGCAACCCGTGTCCTATGCCAACCATCCCGACGAAGACGACGACGGACTGATCTGAGGAGGAACACGCCATGAAGATCATCGAACTGCATGTGGAGAATTTCAAACGCCTGAAGGCGGTCACCATCCGCCCTGGCGAGAACAATGTCGTCGAGATTTCCGGCCGCAACGCCCAGGGCAAGTCGAGCGCCATCGACGCGATCTGGGCCGCGCTGCAAGGGTCGTCCGCGCTTCGGAACACACCGGCGCCCGTTCGCAAGGGCGCGGAAAAGGCGGAGATCCGTCTCGACCTCGGCAAATACGTGGTCACCCGGAACTGGACGGCCACAGGGAACACCTATCTCACCGTCACCACCGGCGGCGAATACAAGGCGAAGCTCAATTCACCGCAGAAACTGCTGGACAATATCGTGGGCGATCTATGCTTCGACCCATTGTCCTTCACGCGTCTCGGCGACAAGGAGCAGGCGGACATGGTCATGTCCCTGCTCAAACTCGAGCTGGCCGATCTGGACCGCGGGCGCGAGGATGCGTACGAAGAACGCAAGGCGGTGAACCGGGACATTTCCCGCGCCAAGGCCGAACTGGACGGTCTGCCCAAACCCGAGGAGGGGCTGCCGGCGGAACCGGTCGATCTGAACGCGCTCCTTCGGGAACATGAGGACGCGCTCAAAGAGACGCAACGCCTGAACGGGGTCATCGCCAAAGCGGAGACGTTGCGCAAGCAACTGGCCGAGGCCGAGGAACAACTGCGCCGTGCGCAGGAACGCACCGACCGTCTCAAGGTCGAACTGGATGCGGCGGAAACCGAGACGGAGAAGGTCGTCTATCCCGACGTCGAAGCGATCAAGTGGCGGGTCGATGCCGCGGGAGAAACCAACCGCAAGATCGAATCCGCCCGCAAACGAGGCGACCTCGAATCGCGTATCGCCGCGTTCGCCAATCAGGCGGAGGACCTCACCCAAACCATCGACGCGACCTACAAGGCCAAACAGGATCGCATCGCCGCCGCGCAGATGCCGGTCGTGGGTCTGTCTTTCGATCTGGAAACCGGACGTCTCACGCTGAACGGCGTGCCACTCAAACAAGCGTCGCGCAGCGAGCAGTTGCGCGTGGCCGTCGTGATGGCTATGGCGCAGCACCCCGAACTGCGCGTCATGCGCATCGAGGACGCATCCATTCTCGACGCCGAATCCATGGCGATGCTCAAAGGACTCGCCGCGGACAACGACTACCAGATCTGGATGGAGGTCGTGGACGAGTCCGGCGAGGTCGGCATCTACATCGAGGACGGCGAAGTCTGGTCGTCCAATCTGCCCGACGCCCCGGATTCCGGACTCCTGCCCACACCGCCGGTCGCTCCGCCGGTCACGGAAGAGGAGTTGCTGTGATGGAACTCCGGTCTTATCAACAACAGGCGCTCGACGCCATCGAGAAGGGCTGGGACGAGTTCCGCCGCCAATTGCTGGTGCTCCCGACGGGGACGGGAAAAACGATAGTCTTTTCCCATCTCGCCGCGCGGGAAACCCGTCAGGGACGGCATACCCTCATCCTGGCGCATCGGGATGAGTTGCTCCAGCAGGCGCAGGACAAACTCAAGGCCGCCACGGGCTTGTCCTCCGCCCTGGAGAAAGCGGACAGCCGCGCCTATGAATTGTTCGGCGAAAGTCTGTTCGCCACCAAACCCCATGTCGTGGTCGGCAGTGTCCAGACGCTCGGAAACGGGCGTCTGGCCCGCTGGCCGAAGGACACATTCGACCTCGTCGTCGTGGACGAGGCCCACCATGTCCTGAGCGACAGCTACCGGCGCATCGTCGATCATTTCGACGGCGCGCGTCTCCTGGGCGTGACGGCGACGCCGGACCGGGGAGACAAAAAGTCGCTGGGCGCCGTCTTCGAGAACATCGCGTTCGAGTATCCCATGCCGCTGGCCATCCGCGAGAAGTTCCTCGCGCCGATCCGCGCGAAACTGCTTCCGTTGCGCATCGACCTGAGCGCGGTCCGCACGACCGCGGGCGACTACAACGCCGCCGACCTCGACGCAGGCATCGAGCCGTATCTCAAGAATGTCGCCGAAGAGGTCGCCAAGAATGTCGGCAGCCGCAAGACCCTCGTCTTCCTGCCGCTGGTGCGGACCTCGGAGATGTTCGCCGCACTGCTGCGGGAACAGGGCGTCCGCGCCGAGCACGTGGACGGCGGTTCGCACGACCGCGCGGACATCCTCGCGCGGT
>JAGMZX010000122.1 GCA_018005585.1 Candidatus Hydrogenedentota bacterium
CTATTCATGACTACCTGGATGCCCATAACAAGGACCCGAAACCTTTCATCTGGACGGCAACAGCCGACGAAATCTTCCGGAAGATCGCTCGACTTTGTGAAGGAATTTCTAACTCAGGACACTAGAGACAGAAATCAGGTTTCAGAACAACTTCTCGAAACGCGCCTGTGCCGCGCGGTGCCGCGCTCACTCCCCGAATGCGAGCCGCAACACCTCCGAAAAATCCTCGCAGTAGTGCGTACACAATCCGCGCGTGCCGCTTTGCACAATGTTGCCGCCCGCCATGCCGATCGCCGGGTAACCCGCCAGACGGATGCTGCACACACCCGCGCCGCTGTCTTCCAGCCCGATCACGGCGTTCCTGTCCTGGAACTCCATACCCAGCCCCACCCGGCATGCCTCCGCATACAGCCACGGATGCGGTTTCGGCGACAACTCGCCCAGCGTGCCTGCTTCGCCCCGCCGAAGCGGAAAACCAGCCGTGATAATCGCGTCGTAGAATTCCTTCGGGTCGCCCATGCCGAGGGTACGAAACGCCGACAGGATTTCAGGCCAGGCCTTCTCGTAGAGACCCGAAGTCACAAGCGCAATCCTCACTCCCCTGCCCTTCAATTCCAGAAGGAACTCCTTCAACCCCGGCGAGGGCATGAAGGCATTCGCGCGGCCCCCGCCATCGACTATCGCCTGCAATTCGCGGTGCGTGTGTTCGAAGTAGTGGCGCCGTATCGTTTCCACCGTCCGGTCCGGACAATACTTGCGGATGCAATGCTGCAAATGTTCCGATACGCTGTGACCGGAAACGTACGGCAGGTCAGCTTCCTCCAGCTCGAAATGCGGGTCCCCCAACGCGCTTGCGGTCGACAGTTGAATGATCCATATCCAGAATTCCTCGCTGCGGACGCTGGTGCCGTCCAAGTCCATCAGCACCGCCTTCAACGGCTTCTCCATGTGCGCCGGATGTACCGGATAATAGGCCGGATGCCCCATCGACGACTTCACATACGCCAGCGTGTGGCTCTCAAATGCAATGAATTCGACCTTCCCGTCGCCCGTCGTGACGATCGTGGTCACCCCTTGCTCACCTGCGCGAAAGAGGCCATCGCTGCATGCCGGCAGCGTTCTGAATCCGGAGGGGGCTGGCAGGGAACCCAGTCCAGGCAAGGTAAGTACTGATTCCATGGTAGTTCCTGTTCCGTTGGAAGCAGGCATGAATGTACCGCAGCGGCGCTAGTGACGCAACAGAACTACCCGGAACGCTTGCGCGGAAGTCCACAGCCTCAGCCGCGGTGCATATCGGCTACCGCGCTACGAGACACCACCCCCGATTATTCCCGCCTCACTGCTAGCCGAAAACCGCCCGGAAATAGTCCTTGTTATCCAGCAGTGAGAGGTCCACATTCACGAATTTCTCGAACTCTTCTTGCGAAATACTGACAATATCGCCAGAACTCTCCAGTACAGAGGCCGGTGTCTCCTCCCCTTCCGGAAGCGGACTACAACTCTCGCCGTCCGCCTCTGAAGGTTCGCAACCAAACAGCGGCTCATCTTCGTTGAAGAGCTTGCTCAGGCGGTCATCAAGGAAGCGGGTCAGCACTTCCAGCAAATGGCGCCGCCGCTCCTCAATCGACTCGGCGTTCATGGTGGTCGTATCCAAGGGCAGAACACAGCCGCAGAAAATGGCCACCATATCCTTGCAGGCCGGACACGGTCCGACGATTATGGCGCCCACCGGCGGCGTAATGATCTTGCCCTTGGCCCCGCAGTGCGGACACTCGACATTCGTGAATGAGACCATGATTCAGTTTCTCCGGCATGACTGCCTTACTCTTAATTGATTATAGCATTTTCACGTTCCTGTGGCAAATCGGCGCCAAAAAATATGAATTATGATAAAAAATGACCAAGCCCACTGTCCCCGTGAGACACACCAATCCCCTCTTCCGTTTTCGAAAGAATAAGGGACTGCTAACCGGCGGGGGGCGCATCCGCCGCTTCGATTGGAGCCTCTTCCTGCGGCGCGGCGAGCTTGGCCTGCAGAGCTTCCAGAATAGCCAGCGCCTCGCTGTTATCTGTGGCCTTGCGCGCATGCCAGTTCGGGTAGGTGAGCAGGGTGACGCCGTAGACTTCGCGCAAAGTCTCGATGTTCACGCCCGTCTCGTGGTCGGATAGCTGGCTGAGTTCGATTGTGTACTTCGTGCGATGCGGAACGAGAATGTGCCGCCGCATATTGGAGTACGCAACGAAGAGTCCGCGTTTGTCGCGCGTGTAGATTTCGAGACCGCGTTCGCGCAACACGGCCTTGACCGCTTGCCACGCGTCCTCGAACGATGCCTCCACCGTTGCGGAGTCCGACATGGCAAAGCCGGTCGTGTCCCGAGCCGCGCGGGCGCAGCCAAGAATGCTGAGCATCACCACTAGCGACGCGATTGGAAAAGACTTAAGAAGCAGCATAGACTTTCCCCATCTGGCCTCGCCGGTCATTCTAGCACAGCAAAACGCTCTTTTCAACGCGCGTTTTCCTGCACGGAATCGCTGTTTCGGCACAGGCTTTCCTCGCGCATGTCCCCGGCGCGCGCTGCGTCCCGCCTTCCCGGCGCCGCTGCGCGGCGTCCAGACGCTGGTCCCCCGGTTCCTTGTCAAGAACGGGGCCCTTCAAGGGTTTTCAGCGCCCTGGTCCGGCGTGCTCCAGTGGACGGCGCGTCACGCCTCTCACAGGCGGCGGCCGAACGCGTGTGCGCATCGAGTACCCGACAGGCTAGAATTACGGCATTGTGGTGTCAAGCCGGGGCGTTTTCAAGCGCCTGAAGAAGTTGCCCATGACAGAGAAGCCGCAAGCGAGCGTGTTAATCGTCGAGCGTAGTCGCGAGGTTGGCCGCGCCACCGCGGCCTATCTGCGCGACCGCCGCTATGGCGCCGAGTGGGTGGACACCGCGGAAAAGGCGTTCGCGTGTCTCGACCGGGGCCCGTTTGACGCCGTCGTGACGGAACTATCGCTGGAGCATGGCGATGGATTGCGCGTTATGGCCGCGGCCCGCGCGCAGAACCCGGATATTTGCGCCATTCTCATCGCGGACCCCAAGGACATCGACCGCGCCACCGAGGGGATCCGCCTGGGCGCATACGACTATCAGACACGCCCCGTGAATCTGGCCAAGCTCGAAGCCGTCATTCAGCATGGCCTCGCTTATCAGCAACTCGCCCTGGCGAAAACGGAATTGCACCGCCGTCTGGACGAACGGCTCGGCCTAAGCAGCCTGATCGGCAGATCGCGGCTCATGGCGCAACTCTACAACGCGGTTCGCCTCATCGGACCAGCCGACACTCACGTCCTCATCTGCGGCGAACCGGGGGCCGGCAAGCGCCTGGTAGCGGAAGCGCTCCATCATAACAGCCCGCGGCGCGACAACCCCTTCGTGAGTCTGGACTGCCGCGGACTGCCCGAGGTGGTTATCCGGTCGGAGATGTTCGGCTACGCCATCGCGCGCGACATGGGCAATTCACCTTTGCGTCAAGGCCGCTTTCTGCTTGCCGACGGCGGCACTTTCTACTTGGCCGGCATCGAAGCACTCTCCCCCGCGCTGCAGGAAAGCCTGTATCAAGCGCTCCGGACAAGCAAGACCCCCCGCCCGGGCGACAACAGGCATGTCCGTGTTGATGTGCGTTTCCTGGCCTCCACGGATCAGCGGCTCGACCGCCTCGTCGCGCAGGGCGCATTCCATGCGAAACTCCACGAAACGGTCAGCCGTGTCGTCATCGAAACGCCGCCCCTGCGCAGACGGCCCGAAGATATCCCGCTGCTCGCGAACCGGCTGCTTAACGACGCGGCGGCTAGACACGCCAAGAACTTGGCCGGTTTCGAGAACGCCGTGCTCGACCTCTTCGCCCGCTACGAGTGGCCGGGCAACATCCGCCAACTCGAAAATACGATCGAGGGCATGGTCACCGCAGTCAGGTCCAATGCCCGGCTGCGCCTGCACGATGTGCCGGAACATATCCGGTTGGAGGCAAAGCCCGCCACCGACGAAATCACCGTTCGCGTGGGCATGACCATGGAGGAAGTGGAACGCCGGGTCATCGAGGAGACCCTTCGGCACTGCGACGGCGACAAGGCGCGTTGCGCCAAGATGCTCGGCATTGGCTTGCGCACGTTGTACCGCAAGCTGGTCGCTTACCAGGAAGGGTAGCCGCCCGAACGGCGGCACAATGCAAACCGAGCGCGAAAGGATGCCTCCTTCCCCTCGCGCTCTCATGCAATACAGCAACGCGCCGCTCACACGCGGCGCGAGGAATTGCTCACGCGTCTTTCTTTTGTTCCGGCTTGTCTTTGTCGGTCTCGTCCACTTCTTTAACGGCCGATTTGAACTCGGACACGGCCGTGCCAAGCGACTTGCCTACGCCAGCCAGCTTGCCGCCGCCGAACAGGACCAACACGATCGCCAGAATGATGAACAATTCCCACGGACCCCAGGTCATGGGCGTGCTCCTTGTCGTGGTTTGCCTTGTCAACACAAAGGATTATACTCTCCGCATAGTAACGAAACAAGAAGCTTGTCGGTTAACACCGGGGGAACACGCAGAGCGCGGGCCGGCGCCGAGCGGAATCAGGCGGGGCGCCCACCGCCCGGCCCCCGCGTTGTGTGTTTGCCTATGTTCTTGTATTGACTTGCCTTAGATCATATGCTAGAAGACCGTAAGCAAGGGGCTGCAGGAGCATGCGCCGGATGAAACGTGAGCGACATCCCCAGGACCTCCAGGCGGGCGACCCCCGTCTTATTGTGCAGTGGGCGCGCCGATACGCCAAGAGCCGGACCATATCGTTCCTCGTCCAGTGGGTGTTCATTGTTGCGATGGTCGTCGTTATCGGCGTCACCGCCGCGTTGACGAACATGGCCTACCAGTCCGGCAACGATGTGCTCGTCTACGTTTCCGTAGCCTTCATGGGACTGATGATCCTCGCTCTAACGTGGTTCTCGCTCTCACCGTGGGGCGGTGACCTTGTTTTCCGGATTACCCAATGGTTGTACGGCGAAGAGGGTTACGTGAGCTACTCCGAGGAAGCGGGCGAGGCTGATTCCGGCCGCGCCTGGCTCTTGACGGCCCTCGGCGGCGGCCTGGTCATCTATCACCTTGTCGGCGCATTGCTGGTAAGCCTGAACTACCTCTCCCTGCACCATTTGCAGCCGTTTTCGGCTCTGTACATGGCCCCGTTCCTCATCTACATGATCCGTGCGCAAGGATTAGGTTTTTGGGCGTGGTTCTGGCCCATTCTCTACGGGCTGCACGCCATTCTATTGCTCGCGGGCGCACCAATACGATTCCCCGGCCAGTGGACCATCCTCAACATGATCGTGCCCGTGTTCGGCTATGGCCTGGTAGCCATCATTGCGGGGCACGTCTACAGCCGGTATGCCCTGCGCAAACTGCGCCGGCTGGCCCGGTCCGGCCTGGACACCGCCCCGCCAGGAGACGATGAAACCTTGGCGTCCGGCAACGATGGAGCGCCGTCCTCATGACGGACCTGGACCGCACGATCCACGAACCGGCCCGGCTCCGGATACTCACGCTTCTATCCGGCGTGGACGCAGTGGATTTCAATTTCCTGCTGAGTACGCTCGGTCTTACGAAGGGCAACCTTTCTTCGCATATGGACAAGCTGGAGAGGGTGGGATACGTCGAGGTCGAGAAGAGTTTCAACGGCCGGATTCCCCACACGGAGTTCCGCATTACGGGCGAAGGCCGTTCCGCGCTGCGTGAGTACTGGCAGGGCATCGACGCCATACGCGCCATGCGCGACTTGCCGGAACGGGGCGACACAGCGCCTGAAAGCCCGCCAGGCGAGCCTGAACGTTCTTGACCCCTCAGCGGCCCTCTGGTTTCGCGCGCGCCGCTCGTTTCGCGGCACGCCCCGGCGCCGACAGCTTGATCACGAGCAATTCGAGCGCCAGTTCCGGATCGACGCCCGTGCTGCGCATCATGAACTGCGTTTCCGTACACAGGGCGAACGCGTCCCGCATTTTTGCGCAACCCAGCTTCTCGGCAAGGGGCTTGACCTTCTTCGCCAGAAAGGGGGTCAGCTTGGCGCCGCCATCCGGCGTCAAGACCGCATACGCGGACTTCAGCAGCCAGTTGAGCGTACCCATGATTTCGTCCGGATGCTTGCCGAAGGAAAGCAGCCGACGCAGGTGCGCGACAGCGGCGCCCATCTGTGATGTAGCGATAGCATCGGTCAGCGCCCAGACCGCCTCCTCCGCGATGTCGGCACAGGCATCGACCACATCGGAAAGCGCGATCCGCTCCTTGCCGCCCGCGAAGTCGGCTACCACCTGGACAGCGTTTTGGACATCCCCAAGACGGCTGCCCGCGCGCTGCAGCAGTTCGTCTACGGCGTCTCTGGCGATTTCCTTATGCCGCTTGCGCAGTTCGGTGTGCACCTCGGCTTCAAGCTGGCGCTTCTCCAGTTCCGGGCATTCAATGATGGCGCCCACGCGCTGACATGCCTTGAAAAACTTGAGACGGCGGTCAACCTCCGAGGCTATGAGCACCATCACGGTGGCATCGTTCGGGTCCGCCAGATACGCATGCAGCGCCTTCCCGCGCGATTCCGTCTCATAGGCTTCGGCGTTGCGCACTTCGACGACGCGGCGCGGCGCCAGAAACGGCAGGGTCTGCGCTTCGAGCACTACGGCGCCGGCGTCCGTTTCATCCGCGTAAAACAGGGCATAGGCGAAGTCGCGCAGGGAAGATTCCACGAAGGCGTCGGCGATTGCCGCAGCGGCCCGCTGCGCGAGCACGGGTTCGAAGGTGGGATTGCGGCCCTTGCCCACACCTGGACAGAAGAGCACCACGGGCGGCGCCTGCCCGGGGTCAAACTGCTCTAGGAACTCTTGAACCAGCACACCGTCACCAAGGCTCCACCGTTCGGTAAAAGATGTCGGATGCCAATTGCTCAAGCGCTTCGGAGGCGGCCCGGTTTTCTTCTTCCGTCGAGAACGACCGCACAGTCGGCAGAAAAGCCTCGGAGTTGCCCCGCAACCGGTCAGACGATTGTCCCGCCGCGCGCGTATAGTACGTGGTCTCGCCCGCCAGCAGCGGCTCTTCCCAAAGCACCTCCCCGGTCTCCTTGTCGGTGAGACGCGCCGCCGCGGCTACGACTACAAGAAACTGGGTGACATTGTCCGCCTGGTCAAAGGTCAGGCCCTTCATCCTGTAATCGAGAATAGTGCCTTCGAGCAGCAAATCCGCGTTCTCGCGATTCGCGACATCGAGGCGCCCGTCCGTGACGAACTTGCGCACGATAGCGTTGGTCAAGGGGGCTTGCAGGTCATATTGCGGGCTCATGTCCTTGAACGAAGACACAAACACCGTCTGATACTTTGCAGGCAGCGTGCTCTCGGTCGTGTAACCGCAACCCGCAAGCGCCGCGCCTGTCAGCGCGGCCAGCACTGCCCATTGCGTCCTGTGTGTCACGCCTATTTCCGTTTCTCGCGGCCAATGCCCTTGCTGAACGGACTCTCCACCATGGGGTGTTCGTCCAGCCATGTCTGAGCGGTCTTTCCCGCTTCCGTCTCGCCATACTCCGCTACAACAATTTCATAGTACAGCCGCGCCGAGGCGAATTCCCGGCGCCGCTCGTAGAACTGTGCCGACTGAAGCCGCTGCGATGCGATGCCTTCCCGCATCTCGACCCGCTTTGCATCCAGGTCGGCGACCCTGGCATCCCCTGGAAAGCGGACCTTGAAATCATCTATGGCATTGATGGCGAGCTCACTGGGTCCCTGGTCATAGGCCGCCGGCAACGACATCCTGTAATAGCACATCGCCAAGCCTTCGCTCGCCTCGTCGACCCACTCGGAACCCGAATAGTCTTCCACGACCCGCCGGTATTCATATGCCGCCTCGACATAGCCCTCGCGCGCATAGTGGCACAACCCCACCTTATATTGCGCTTCCGCGGCCTCAGGCGTGAACGGCTGATTGCGAATCACCATCCCGTAGACCTCCGCCGCCCGTTTCAGCGGACGTTCCCGGAACAACGGCCACCAACGGTCCGCGCGCGCCGTCCCCTGCTGATAGAGGTCGTCGCCAATTTCGTACTGTTTCGAAATAACCGCGTCAAAGAGGTCCGTGTCGGGATAATTCGCCACCACCTGCTGAAACTCGCGCGCCGCGGCCAGGTGTTTGCCCTGCGCCAGACGGATCTCGCCCCGAAGGAACTGGTTATCGTCCGCGTATTCCGTGTCCCCGTAAAACTCCTCGAATTTTTCCGTCTCGCGGTAAGCCTCCTTGTACCGTTCCTTCATGAAGAGACTGCGCGCATACTCCACCTGCAGTTCCGGCGTTTCTTTCGGCAGATTCTTGATGTTGACCCAACGCCCGGTTTGGGGCGTCCAACGCCACTGGGCCTGTGCGCTCTGCATGACCAGCAATGCCAGCACGCACGCCAGGATGCCCGCACCTGTGCTCCTCGACATATGTTTCTCCATCCCGTGCCGAAGAATCGGGACACTGCTCCACCTTGGCGCAACGCCCATGTGAGCGCCCGATCCCGAATGGCCGTTTATGGACGTCATAGTAGCAGGGGCGCAACGCGCCACGCAAGGCGCTGATGCCCCTCCGCTTGCAGCCTGCGGGGGCGGAAACCGATAATAGCGGCTCGTGATGTCCTCTGAACAGGGACCAGATATCCATTCACGGGATTATTCGCCGATGAGCGTTCGTCTTCTGCATTTCTTGCTTGTTGCATCCGCCCTCCCTGCTGGTTGGGCCTTTGCACAACCCCTCCAGACACCGGTCGCGCCAGCAGGGCCGCAGGCGCCGCAGGCGCCCGCTACAACGCCGCCGGCGGCGGCGCTGGATGATACGGAAGAGACCGGCTTGTCGGCCGAACGCGGGGCCAAACTTGCCTCGGCGCTTGACCAGGTCCGTGAACAGGCCGACACCGAGTCGGCGAACACGATTTTGGCCGAGATTAGCGATGAGTCTCTTTCCGACGACGAGTGGCACGACTTTTACACATCCTTTTTCGCCACCCGGCCGCTTACGCCGGGCCATGTGGCATTTTGGGACTTTGCCTTGCGCAACGGCGGCGACGCCACGCCCATTCGCGCAATCGCTTCCTGCAGGTGCGCCCTCGAGGCAATCGCGGCAAGCGCGCAAAAGACACCGCCCGATTTCAACAGCCTCGGCCTGGCTCTGCAATGGCTGGACAGCGTCACGCCGGGCATGCCGCCCGAACAGTTGTCGACAGTCGGCGAAGCGCTCCGGGAAGCGTTCGATCCCCCGCTTGACCTCCTGAGATTACTTGCTGTCTCCCCCGGAACAGCACAGCCGGGCCTCGGCCTGGTCATTCAGGCGGCGCTTTCATTGGGGCCTTTGCTTCCCCCGCCGGAATTCGTCAAATTCGTGAATCTGCCTCCGCCTGGCCCGTTCTTCTACGCACAGCATGGTGTCTTTCTGTTCGACGGTGGTCTCTTGAACGAGGCCCACATTCAGAGCCTGGGCACCCTCCTGGCCGCCGTGCCCTACCAACTGCACAGTGTCGCCGCCGTGCTCGTGCCGGCGGGCTTGGGCGCAAACGCGGCGCAACTTGGGCTGGTCTCTGCCCGGCCCATCCTCGAGATATCGCCCATACCCATGGAAGTGACCTCAAACCCCTCCGAATTCATCCCGCGCGTTGGCCAGACGGTCGCGCCTGAGTTCACGCTGGC
This sequence comes from Candidatus Hydrogenedentota bacterium, assembly GCA_018005585.1. NCBI lineage: Bacteria > Pseudomonadati > Candidatus Hydrogenedentota > Candidatus Hydrogenedentota bacterium. Next base: position 9,708 of record JAGMZX010000122.1, read on the forward strand.
CGCGGCAACGGAGTTGCTCCGGATTATCCAGCGGCTCCAGTTCGCGGCGCGGCCCGACCTGGTCTTGCGCAGAAACGCGCTGCTCGACCGTGCGGGCACGCATGCCGAGCGCTATCTTCGCCGCGCCATAGCGCCTCAAGTCTACCTGGAGAATCCCGACGAGTTGCTTCCGCTAACGGGGTATCTCTGGGTGCTGGACTCGCCGCGCGCTTTTTTCATGGCCATGCAATTGCTCGAACTGCGCGAAGGCGAAGCCGCGGACGCGCTATTGCTCATGGCGGACATGCTGTCCGGCGGCGGGGCCTCCACCCTGACCTTCCGCACCGACGCGCTCGGGCGCGTATCAAGTCAGGAAACGCCCTTGCGGCGTGTGCTTGCGGCGCCTGACTTGGCCTACGTCACCGGGATTGGCGTTGAAGGCACGCTGTGGTCCTTCGTACTCAACGCGCACGGCGGCGCCGTCCGCTGTTTCCCCGGGTAGGCCAGCCAAGACCGATGAAAACCCGCTACTATTTTCTTACCGCCCTCTACTGCGCCGCGATATTCTACCTCTCGTCGCGGTCGGAACCTGTGCCCGACAACTACCGCTTCAAGGGGCTGGATAAGGTTGCGCACGTCTTGGTCTATGGCGGTCTGGCCGCGCTCGTCTCCACGGGGTTGCGTCGAAGCGGACGGCCGGTGCGACCATCCGTTCAGGCATTGGCGCCTCTGGCCTTTGCCGTGTTCTACGGGTTTACGGACGAAATCCACCAGTATTTCGTTCCCCTGCGCTCGTTCGACCCGCTCGACTTGCTCGCCAATACGGGCGGCGCGTTCCTGGCTCAAGCGGTCCTCTGCCGATGGTGGGGAATCTTCCGCCCCACGCAGGACCGCGCGCCGTGAAACTTGCACGGCCCGCGCGGTATTCATACTCCGTCATGACCAAAGTCAGTGCTCCGCATTGCGGCGGCATCTTAAGCGTGCTAAGCTGAAATTATGCCAGACACTCAAAAATCGCAAGCGTTCCACCGCGGTTGCGGTGCGCTATTCTTCCTTATCATGCTGGTCGCGGGCGCTGTGTGGGGCGCCGGGCTTGGCGTGTTCGTCAAGGTACTCGAAGACGCAAAGACCGTCATCGCTATTCTTGACGAATTCCGGCCTAAAATCGGGAGTAAAGTGTATTCCTGGGACGGCGAGCTGCTGGGCGAGTTCTCCGAGGAACAGCGGCAGCTGGTGCGGCTGACCGACATTCCTCTGCACCTGCAAAAGGCTTTTCTCGCGACCGAAGACGACATTTTCTACCAGCACAAGGGCGTCCGCCCCGATGCCATCATCAATTCGTTGCTGTTCTACTTCCAGACGGGCCGCGCACGCGGCGCAAGCACCATTACCATGCAGGTCGTGCGCAACGTTGAGCCGCTCGAAATCGGCCAGGAAGTCACGCTCGAGCGCAAGATACGCGAGGCTATCGTCGCGTTGCAGGTCGAACGCCATTTCACCAAGGACGAAATCCTTGAACTCTATCTCAATCAGATCTTCCTCGGCATCAGCGCCTACGGCGTCGAAGCGGCCTCGCATCAGTATTTCAACAAAAGCTGCCGCGACACCACGCTGGCCGAGGCGGCCGTGCTCGCCGGGATCACGCGCGCACCCAATTCACAGAATCCCTTCGCGAATCGCGACGCCGCTCTGACCCGGCGCGGCGTCGTACTCGGCCAGATGCTCGGAAACGGGTTCATCACCCCGGCCGAGTATGAGGCCGCCATGCAAGCAGACATGGATGCATCCGTGGTCACGCCGGAGGAACGGGCCGAACTCGCCTCGCGCGGCGAAGGCGTCTGGAAACCCAACCGCTTCAAAGCGGCCTATTTCTGTGAAGAAGTACGCCGCTTCCTATTGGCCCAGACCGAAAAGGACGAGGTTTTCGGCGAGGGTCTTGAAGTACACACCACGATTGACATGCGCCTGCAGCGCGCCGCCGAGGAGGTCCTGCTTGCGGGGCTCGGCGCCTTTGACCAGCAACGGCTGGAACAGCTCACAAGACAAGGAAAAGCCGACGAATTCCAGCCCGTCAGCGGGGCCCTGGTCTGCATCGACAATCGCGAGCCATACCGGGGCTTCGTCCGCGCCATGGTCGGCGGCCGAGATTTCGAGCAACAGAAATACAATACCGTCACGCAGGCGCGGCGTCAGCCCGGCTCCAGTATCAAGCCCTTCGTCTGGGCCGTGGCTATTTCCAAAGGCCTGACCCCCTCCACAATCATGGTCGACGAGCCCTTTGTGCGTTACGACGGTGCTGGAAAGCCTTGGGCGCCTCAGAACTTCGGTGGCACCTTCGAAGGGCCGGTTACCCTGCGGCGCGCCATAGAAAAATCCGTCAATATCATCTCGATCAAGCTCGTGGAACGCTTCGGCATGCCGGAGGTACGCGCGATGCTGCGCCGATGCGGCATCACCACCCCCATTGACGATGTGGCCGGGCTCACAGTAGGCTTGGGCACGCCCGACGTGCTCGTGCTCGACCACTGCACCGCTTACTCCTGCTTCGCCAACGAGGGCGTCCGCTACGACCCTGTCATGGTCGCGGAAATCCGCAACCGCGACGGGCTCACCCGCTACGACTACCACAGCGACCAGCGCGTCGAACGCGCCCTGCCGGCCAACGTGGCATATGTGATGACCTACCTCATGCAGGGCGCTGCGGAGTATGGCACCGGTTCCCGGTCCAAGGCTCTGGGCAGGCCGCGCGCCGGCAAGACAGGCACGACCAACGAGAACCGCAACGTGTGGTTCTGCGGATTCACTCCTGACTTCACCTGCGTCGTTTGGATGGGGTATCGCGACAACAGCCCGCTGGGACGGGGGCGCGATTATACCGGCGGCCGGCTCGCCTGCCCTATCTGGACGGAGTTCATGATCCGCGCGCACGAAGGTTTGCCTGTCCGCGACTTCGACGTGCCTGACGGTGTGCAATTCATAAATGTCGAACGCGAATCGGGCGTGCGCGGCGGCAGATGGCGAGAAGCGTTCATCACGGGAACAGAGCCGCCCGCGGCCGTGGCCGTCTACGACCAGGAAAACCTCGACGAAACGGCCGCCGCCCTCTTGACACCGCTCTAACGCCGGGACGGTCCCGTCAACACAGCACTTCCGCGCCGCGGCCCTGTGCGATTAACGACTTGTAGCCCTGCAGTTCCGCCTGGACCGCCGCGTCCGTGAGGTCGATGGTCTGCCGCTTTTCCGCCGCAAGGTAGCCCGCCTGGCACAGTCTTGTGATCTCGAGGCCGTACTCGAAATTCAGCAGCGCGTCCTTGCCTTGCTTGAAGGACTGGACGGCGTCCTTGACCTCGTCCACGTAGCCATACAGGTCCGCCTCGTTGTACTGCACGGCGAGGAGGCCGCGGCTCGCCGTGGATTTTTCCAGCGCCGTTTCGGCATCCGCCGCGGCTTCGGCCGCCTCGTCGCCGATAAACACCTGCAGCGAAGACATCAAGGTATTGATCTCGAATGCGTAACCCGGCCCGAGCCCGTCCATGCACAGCCGCAGTCCCTGCTTATCGTACATCCAGGAGTTCGTGAACTGCGCCTTGACCAGCTGGCCCGTCTCCGGGTTCTTGAACGTGACGATGCCCGTGCAAAAGTCCTCCGCCGGAGTCTTGCCGTAGTCAATCCCCATTCTCTTCAGGAGTTTCGCGCGATTCGCCGGGGCGCCCCATTTGAGCAGCGCCGTCTCCGCCTGCACTGCCACCGGTTGCAGGTAGGTTACCGGCTTGCCCACTGGGTTCAGCACGTACCAGCTCACCGCGATGCTGTGGCAGCCCATGTCCGAAAGCACGCCGCCACCCTGGCGCGTCGGGTCCCAGAACCAAGGCTCGTGCGGCCCGGCGTGTTCTTCCGCGCTGCGCGCCAGAGCAATCGGGCCCATGGTCCGCTGTTGCGGCGCGAGCTGGGTCAACGCGGCCCGGATCGCCTTCATGTGTATCTGGTTTTCAAAATAAGCGGTGGGCAGCCTCGTGGATTTCGCGATGCGAACCAATTCCCCGGCTTCCGCGACGGTCCGGCCCAGAGGTTTTTCCACGATGACGCCCTTGAGCGCGGCCCCCGCCTTCACCGCGTCCGCCACCCCCTGCATAATCTCAAGGCGGGCGAAATTCGGGGCAAAGATACATACCGCGTCAACGTTGTCGCACAGTTCCTTTACGCTCCCATAGACCTTGCACCCGCCCACGCCTATTTGATGCGCGAAGGCCGCGAGTTCCTCCGACCCCTTCAGCGCGAACACGCCCGCAAGGTCCACGTCCCGCACATACTGCAGGGCCGTCGCCTGAAATTTCGAGATAAAACCCGCACCGATGAATCCCAGCTTGAACCGTTCCATGTTCTTCTCTCCCGCCTGCATTGATTTCCAAGGACTCTCCCCGGGCAACACCCATTATAGGCAACAGCCTGTCCCCCGGACAACGGCCTTGCGCGACCAGGTATGCGCCGCCGCGCCACGCCGAAACCGGCCCCCTATCGCAGCAGACTGGCCGCGATGCGCCGGTTGAGAATGCCAAACGCCAGATAAAGCCACCATCCCGCAAAGCCCGCTATGAACCCGAAGAACGGGGCGATGAACTGCGCTTCCGCCGCGGACAGGAAAAACAGAATAGAGCCGAAAAGCGCGCCGCTCAGAATCGCGCCCAGGCCGCCCATGCCCGGGTTTTCCGAAACGTCAATAATGAACCTGTAAATGCCCACGGAAACAGCCGAGCCCGCAAGTCCGGCCAGTGCCCATAGCGGCGCCATAAGGAACAGAAAGCCCGCATTGCCCCAATAAGAGCCGCCACCTGCCGCCATTTGCCCCACAAAACCCTGCAGCCCCGGGTAGACGTTCCCGACGCCGATAACGACCGCGATGGGCGCGGTGTTCCACGCGGCCCAGGAACACGATTCGAGCAAAAAGTCGTTGATATCGTAAATGCGCTCGGCGAAGACCAGCCCGGTATAGATCACCGCCGCCGTCAGCACCCACGCGCCCGAAACCGGCATAAACCGCCCTCCCGACAGGATCATCGCGGAGCCCGCCACCCAAAGCACGACCGCCGCCACAGCCAGCGCCAGCTGGGTCCGACTGAGGCCCAGGAAGACTTCGCTCCGGTCCTTGCGCGCCGCGCCGGAGCTCACCAGCTTTTCCGCGAGGTTTGCCTTCAGTTCCTCCGCCTCGGGCCCCGGGAACAGATACTCGAAATGCATGCAGGTCTTCCATGCATCCTGGAAGCGGCCCAGCGCATCCAGAACGCGTGCCTTCGCAAGCAGGATACTCTTCTCATCCGGAAAGGCCTCCTGCAATTGGTCCAGGAGTTTCAGCGCCTCCTCGTTCCGTCCTTGCGCGTGCAATCCGCCCGCCTGCTGATACATGGCCGCCGCCGTCTGCTTATTCATCTGGAGTCTCCGTTGAATATACCCTGCCTTGCCGATAAAAACGCATAGGTGGCTGAGTAGCATTAGGGCCATATGTTGCCCAGTTTCTATAACAAAAACAAACTGTCGCTCTTTCCTTGAAGAGCCCTGTCCCGGACTCAGGCGCGGGTCTGCGAGCGAACGAACGCCTGCTTTTTCGCACGGCTTCTGTCGTCATTCCTGTCGCCGTTCCTTGACCCATGCCGGTCAAGCTGATACCCTCAGCCAGTTTCACTGTGGGAAGGACAAAACACGCGGGGAGCGGCCATGGCACCGACGCAGTTTACGACGCTGGACTGGGTAATTCTCATCTTATACTTCGGTTCAATGGCCATGATGGGCCCGCTTTTCGCACGGCGCGGCCGGTCAACCGAGGGGTATTTCCTCGGGAATCGCTCCTTTCCCGGCTGGCTGATCGGCCTGTCCATGTTCGCCACGTCGATCAGTTCAATCACCTTCGTCGCCTATCCCGCCGACGCCTACAAGACGGCCTATATCCGGTTTCTGCCGTGTATCATGCTGCCTTTCGGCATCTACTTTGCCTCGCTCTTCTTTCTGCCTTACTTTCGCAAAGCAAAAGCCGTCTCGGCTTTCGAGTACCTCGAGGCGCGATTTGGGTCGGGGACCCGGCTCTATGCCTCTTCGATGTTCGTGGTCGGCCAGGTAATCCGTCTCAGCCTGATTCTTTATCTCGTGGCACTGCTCGTCCACGAGATGACCGGTATCGACCCCTACTGGTGCATTCTGATCGGCGGCGTGGTCACATCCTTCTATACGATCACGGGCGGCATCGAGGCGGTCATCTGGACCGATTTCATTCAGTCGTTCCTGCTTTGGGCGGGCGGGTTTATCTGCCTTTTCGTCATCATCTACAAAATCGACGGCGGTTTCGCCCGCATTCTCTCCGAGGCCTGGAACGACGGCAAGTTCATGCTGGGGGACTTGAACCAGGCTACGGGCAAGCTCGAAAAAGCGCCGTGGGGCTTCTCGCTGATCGACAAGACCGTCGTAATGATGCTGCTCATCGGCCTGAACAACTGGCTCACCGAATACAGCAGCAACCAGAACGTCATTCAAAAGTATTGCGCGTCCAAGAACCCGAAAGAGGCCACGCGCGCCATCTGGATCTGCTGCGTGTGCAGCGTGCCGACGTGGGGCTTCTTCATGTTGCTCGGCACGGCGCTCTATGTGTTCTTCAAACTGCACCCCGACCCGGCCGCCGCCGAGATGTTGACCGGCGTCAGAAAGACCGAGCAAGTGCTCCCCTTTTTCGTGGTCAAGTACCTGCCCGCGGGGCTCTCCGGACTGGTTATCGCGGGCGTGCTCGCCGCCGCCATGTCGTCACTCTCATCCAGCATCAACGCCATCTCCGCCGTCAGTATCGTCGATATCTACAAGCGCCGTCTTGTCCGCGGCAGGCCGGACCGGCACTACGTGATGGCGGCAAAGCTTATCTCGCTGGCCGCATCCTTCGTCATGCTGGCCGGCGCATTCTTGCTGATGAAGGCCAATGACAAGACGCTGCAAGATACCGCCACCAAGCTGGGCGCCCTGACCGGCGGCGGGCTCTTGGGCCTGTATGTGCTCGGCTTTCTGACGACGCGCGGCGATGGCCGCGCGGTCCTGGCCGGAATCCTGACTGCCCTCGCCTTTTCGCTCTACATCACAGCCTCGGAATTGAAGTGGATTACGCCTGACACGTTTGCGGCCCTCGGGTTCGGCGATGCCTTGGCCGCGCGCATTGCCAAGCCCATCGACACCTATTACGCAGGGATGCTTGCCAACTTGTTCATGTTCCTGATTGGCTACGCCGCGGCCTGCATCATCAGCAGACCCCGCCGGGACCTGACCAACCTGACGGCGTGGACTCAGGATCGCAAGGCAGAAGAATAAGAAGAATAAGACGGCGCCGTTCCTTTGCAGCCGCGCCGGCTTGCATGCTCCTTTTGCGGCCTTATATCATGGCCGACGACGATGCGCGGTAGAGCGGGGGGGCACCGTAAGGCTCGGCGCAGGCCTGATGCGGGTGCGAGCCTCGTATGGGAACTGCGGAACGTTCGTAATGCAGGGCGCGCTGCAGGCGGGAGCAAGCGCTCTGCCGCGGGGACAGCGGCGTGCGCAAGACAGACCGGGCAACAATAGAAGCAGCTTGACCGGAGGGGCGCAGGACTGCGGTTCCGGCAACGGAAACACTGATATGTCAAATCACGATGTGCCAGTCAGAATTGACCTTGATACGCCCAAGATCGACCCGAACCGGCGGTACCGGATCGCCGAAGTCAGCCGCCTGCTGCATGTGCCTGTGCATGTACTGCGCTATTGGGAGAGCCTCATTCCCGAGATCAAGCCGCCGCGCGACCGTTCTAACAAGCGCTATTACAAGGCCGACCTTATTGACAAAATCCTCAAGGTGCGCCAGTACCTCCGCAGTGAAGGCCTTTCCCCCGAAGGGGCCCGCACCAGACTGATTCAGGCGATCCAGGGCGTTGTCTCGCCAGCATCCCGCCGCGAGGCCATCGACCTGCTCGACAAGCTCACGGAAGAAGTGCGCGCCGCGATTGATCTGCTCGACCGTGTGCGAGCAACGGACGATACCTGAGCGACAGCGCCAATCCAAAGCAGACCGCTTTGCCCGCCGCAAAGACAAACATACAAGACCTGGAATTTCAACGCTTTTCACGCAACGTGCAATAGTATTCCCCATGTCTTGACAAATTACACCATATATTGCATACTGCACACCGTAGACAGGGGGACGAACACTGCCTGTTGTGGCGGCGGTTGGTCGTTCAGGTTCCTGTTGTGAGGTGTGTGCAGCGGAAAAATGTGGAGTATGCATTCCGTCCGCAATTGACAAACGGGGGTTTAGTCATGACGAAAGACGCCATCGTTCAAGGCGCGGCGGCCACGGCGAGAATACGCAGACTGGAACGCCTCGAAAACAGCATGGAAGTGGGTTCTTCAGTTTTCCTCGAATTCGAGCGAACGGACGAAGAGCCTTTGCGCGACCGGAGTATGCTCCGAGGTTGGAAGCAGGGAAACTACATTATCGTGGACCGGCCCGTGCGCAAAGACAAGCACCTGTTCCGCGCGCATGACATGTGCGCCATGCGCTTTGTCCGGGATGGTATCGCATGGGGTTTCCAGACATTCGTTCTGGCGCTCTCGCCGGGCAGGCGCGAAGACCTCTTGTGGCTTTCGTGGCCGGAAGACGCCTCATTTATAGCGCTCCGGCGCCATGAACGAATCAAGCTGCAA
>JAGMZX010000123.1:0-10102 GCA_018005585.1 Candidatus Hydrogenedentota bacterium
TTCCGACTACGACGGCGGAGGACCCAGTTGGACCATCACCTTGACGGAACTGCTGCGCCTTATCCAATTCTATAACTCGGGTGGCTACCACGCTTGCCCGGGCGAGGGCACCGAAGACGGGTTCTGCCCCGGCTTGGCCTGAGTCATAAGGGATTTCACGCCTGACCCGCGGGATGGGCGCCCGGATGGACATGCCGGGCGCCCGGTTGACCATGATTTTTGACAACACGCCGACCACTGGGTGTGGCCCGGCACGCGCGGAGTGTGTTACCCTTCGCCGGACGGAGTCCCGCGCGAGTGTCAGGAACGGGGGATCGCGTATGAACGTGCGCCGGCGTGCAGTAACGGTATTCGCGTGTTTCGTGGCGGCGATTGCTTCAGACGCGTCGGCGAATCCTGCGGAACGCGCGGTGAATGACACCTGCGCTCAGGCCGTCGTGTTGCCGGGGGAGGGTGCGTATTCAGGAAGCACAAATGGCGCGGCGACCGACTTGCTTCCGGAGCAGATTGCGGGCTGGTGTCAGGAATTCGGGCGGGAAGTGTGGTACCAGTTCACGCCGGCCGTCAGCAAGGGATACCAGATTCGCGTCGAAGGCGGCTACAACACGGGCGTGGCCGTCTATGGGGCGTGCGACGGCCCGCCGATTCACTGCAACATGCATTGTCAGGGCGTGATGACCATCTCGCTGGTCGAGGTGCTGCTCGATGCGGGCAGCAACTATTACATTGCCGTGGGCGGTTTCGAGGAAGCGACTGGCGACTTTGCGCTGACCATTGGCGACATACAGTACGTTCCCTGCGACCTTTTCGATTCCTGCGGTGCGGACGCAGCGTACGGTCACGCCGCGCAGACGTCCCCCATCGGGATAATCGATGCCTTTACCGGCAACGGTCTTGCGGACCACTACGAGGGGGTGCCCGGGACGATTACGGCGGTGTCCTGGTGGACCATGGGCGTGCGGTGGTTCTCCGGCGATTTCTGCGAACGGAATCCGAACACATATCGCATTACCTTTTACGAAGACGAGACGGGATATCCCGGGGCCGCCGTGTCGTCCGAAGTGGTGACGCCGTCCTGCACCGCCATGACGCTAGGCGAATCGCCCGTATGGGAATGCCGGGCCGACCTGGCGGCGCCGGTTGTGCTGAACAGCGGGTGGATCAGCATTGTGGGTGTCAACTCCCTGCTTTGCGTCGCGATTCCGCTCGGCAGCGACTCGGATGACAACCAGTCCTGGGGCTTTGACCTCGATATCGAAGACCCGGGGCCCGCTGATTTTACTCAAGTGAATGATGATCTCGCCTTCTGTCTTTATGTTACAGGCGGCGAAGGCGAGGGCGAAGGCGAGGGCGAAGGCGAGGGCGAGGGCGAAGGCGAAGGCGAGGGCGAGGGTGAAGGCGAGGGCGAAGGCGAGGGCGAGGGCGAGGGTGAAGGCGAGGGCGAAGGCGAGGGCGAGGGCGAAGGCGAGGGCGAGCGTCCGGTAAACGACTTCTGTAATGACGCGGTGCTGTTGCCGGGCGAAGGCGTCCACGCAGGCGCGACCATTCACGCCGAGACTAACCTGTCTTATGCGCCATGCGGTTTGAGTGCGGAGGTGTGGTATCAATTCATTCCCGCCGCCGACAAGGAGTGTCAATTCCGCGTTGCGGCTGATTTTCAGCCCATCGTCGCGGTGTTCGACGAGTGCTATGGATCTTTGCTCGCCTGTAACGGTCTTTGTGAAGCGCAGACCGCGTCCGTTTCCCTGCCGGTGCGGGCTGGAACGGTCTATGTCATCGCCGTCGGAGGCTACGGCGGGGCAACCGGAGGGTTTGAATTGTACGTTGGCGACCCGGCGCCGCCCACCTGCGAGAATCAGGGCTGGTTCGATGTCTGTACGGGGCAGGCCGCGTTTGCCCAGCCGCCAAGCGAGACGCCGTTGACGTTCAGCGACGAAGCAGTGGGCACGGTACTCTTCGACAACTACTCAGGCATCGGCGGCGCCATAACCGGCGTCGCGTGGTGGGCGATGACCGTCAACGAGGAGGAAGGCGAGGCCGAAGCCGAACCACCGTGGCTCTGCGGTGATGAGATTCCGCCGTTCCGCATCGTTTTTCACGATGGCGACGGGGCCTACCCCGGCGCGGTGGTGCGCGAATACGTCGTGCAACCCGGCGTCTTGGCAGAGGCGCACAAGGACGGCGCCGGCGCGTTGTCGCACTTCCTGGCCGTATTGGAGCCTGCCTGCGCGCTTGGTGAAGGCTGGTTGTCCATCAGCGGCGCGGGCGCCGGCGATTGCGCCCCGATCCTTTTCGCGAGCCACGCAGGAAATGCGGACCACTTCTCGTGGTTGCGGCAAACGGAGGAAATAGAAGGCGATAACGAAGGCGAACAGACTTATTTTTTGCCGCAGTCGGCCGACGTTGCGTTTTGCCTCTACACGGAGCCAATAGGCGAAGGCGAGGGCGAGGGTGAAGGTGAAGGTGAAGGTGAAGGCGAAGGCGAAGGCGACCCGTGCGTGGATGAATGGCACACGGCGGACCAGACCCACAACAACCGAATCGAACTGACCGAGTTGCTTCGCGTGATTCAGTTCTACAACTCCGGTGGATTCCATTGTGCGGAGAATCCCGGCGATACGGAAGACGGCTTCGTGCCGGGCTCCGGCTTGAACACGGGCTGCTGCCCGCACGACAGCGACTATGCGCCGTCGGGGCCGGACTGGCAGATCAAGCTAACGGAACTGCTTCGCGTAATTCAGTTCTACAACAGCGGCGGCTACCACTACTGCCCGGAAGAGGGGTCAGAAGACGGCTACTGTCCGGGACTCTGACACGGTTATAGGCGATAAGTGCGGAACAGGCCCTGGCCGCGGCTGGGGCCTGTTTCCTGTCCAAGGCAATTGAGCTTGTGCAGGCACCCGTGCGAACTGGCATCAGGCGCGGTTGCGCGCTACACTCTACGGGATGCGCAGACAGGGAGTTTTCGGGCAACCAGAGAGGAATCCAGTCATGAAGAAAGTCACGCGCCGGGATTTTGTAAAGGCCGCCGCTGCGGCGACCGTGCTTATTGGGACATCGAAAACAGGCTGGCCGGGCGCGAACGACCGCGTGCGTGTCGCCGTTGCGGGCATCAACGGGCGCGGGCAGTCGCACCTGCAGGGGTACGCGGCGCTCGACAACGTGGAAGTGGTGGCCCTGTGCGACCCCGATTCGCGCCTGTTCCGGCCGCGGGTGGGCGAGTTCTTCACCAGGAGAAACAAGCCCGAGCCCAAGGTCGACCAGGATATCCGCAGAATCCTGGAAGACAAGGATGTCGACGTCATATCGATTGCGACGCCAAATCACTGGCACTCGCTGGCCACTATCTGGGCGTGCCAGGCGGGCAAGGACGTGTATGTCGAGAAGCCGATGACCCACAACATCTACGAAGGCCGGAAAGTGCTCGAAGCCGCCGCGAAATACAACCGGGTTGTCCAGCACGGCACCCAGCTTCGCAGCAACCCCGGATTTCAGGAAGGCATCCAGTTGCTGAAGGAGGGCATCATCGGCGACGTATACATGGCGCGCTGCGTCTGCTACAAGTGGCGCCCGGATATCGGCAAGGGCCACGCAGGCGACCCGCCCGAGGGCCTGGACTGGAACATCTGGCAGGGTCCCGCGCAAGAACAGCCGTTCATGGTGAACGAGAAGGGCGAAGGCATCTACGTCCACTATTTCTGGCACTGGGTTTGGGCGTACGGCAACGGCGACATCGGCAACCAGGGCGTGCATCAGCTCGATGCCGCGCGCTGGGGCCTCGGCGTCGGGCTGCCGTACCGTGTCGCGTCGATGGGCGGCATGTTCCTGTGGGACGACGCGAAGGAGATATTCAACGTTTCGTCCTCGTCGTTCCTGTTCAAGGGCGAAGACGGCAAAGATAAGATGATGACGCTGGAAGTGCGGCCGTGGTGCACCAACGACGAAGCGGGCGGCACGTCGTTCGGCGTCATCTTCTACGGGTCCAAGGGTTACATGACCTTCCCGAATTACGAGGGCTACAAGGTCTACGAAGGCCGCGACAACAAGCTCGTCAAGGAAAACGAAGACGGCAGCGACTTGAACCATTACCGCAACTTCATCGAATGCGTGCGCGCGCGGAATCCCCAGGGCGTCACCGCGCCGCCGCTGGAAGGGCACCGCTCGTCCGCCCTGTCGCACTACGCATTGACTGGCGCGCGGCTCAACCGCGTCCTCGAAATCGACCCCGAGACCGAGATGGTCACGAACGACGACGAGGCCAACGCGCTGCTGACCCGAGTCTATCGTGACCCGTTCAACGTGCCGGAGACCGTCTGAGCATCCTCGCCTCAGGCACAGCGCAGTGTTTTCCCGGGCCGTTCCCGCGGCTGACATCACCGCAGGAACGGCCCGCCGCTTGTTTTCTCGGGATTCTTAGATTCAAGACACCCTCAAAACCGCTGCCGCTCCCGTTTTTCTCTTTTTTAGTCGTTTTCAGCGATTGCCGGGGCGAATTTGGGCCAGTTTCACCCTATTGCATAATCGCCGTTGATCGCGTATTGTGATTCCCGCAGGCGATTTGAGGGGTTTGGTCCACGGCAAGAAAGGGGCATGTGCCATGAATACTATGAGAATGTGCAGAGAAGAGAGCAACCGCATCGGTTACGCCGCAGCCGTGCTGATGGCCGCTGCGGTGTGGGCCGTGTCTTTGCTGCCGGCCGCGGCGTATGCGGAAGGCGAACAATGCCCGCTGAACAGCCTCTGGTCGCAGGCGCCGGAAGGGGCGCTTGAAGAGACCAGCGACGCGCAGTCGGACCGCGCGTTCGCGGACAACTTTTTCAGTTTGAACGGCCCCATCCACGACGTGCACTGGTGGGGCTATTACACGGGCGGCGCACTGGCCCCGTGTGTGCGTAATCCGAACGAGCACAAAATCGCGTTCTACGAGAACGACAGCGGCGAACCGGGCGCATTGGTGGCGGAATACACCGTGACGCCAATTGCCGCCGATACGGGCATCGTGAATCCGGATATCGGCCTGTCTTTGTATCGCCATGACGCGGTGATCGACCCGCCATTGGCGCTGGAGACGGGCTGGGTTTCGATCCAGGGCACGGGCGATTCGTCGGGCTGCGAATTCCTGCCCGCTTCGTCCACGCAGGACGGCGTCCTGCGATATTTCACGGCGACCGGTGTGGAGATCGTTCCGGACATCGATGCGGCGTGGTGCCTGACGGGCGCATCGCCCGGCGACTGTCCCGGCAATGTCGTGCAGGACCCCGGGTTTGAATTGGGCCGGCCGAACCCGTTCTGGGTGGAAGAGATCAGCCCGGATTTCGGCGAGGATATTATCCGCGCATCGTGCGGCGTGAGCGGGTCATACTGCGCGTTCCTTGGGCTGGGCGGCGCGCCCGCTACGATTCCGGCCGCCATCTACCAGGAAGTCACGATCCCGGCGGCGCCGTCGGCTACCCTGCGTTTCCAACTGCGCGTCAGCAACGGCACTGCCGGCAGCGAGGGGGAAGTGCCGCCGGACCTCATCGATTTCAAGGTGCGCATCGATACCACGGTCGTCTTCTCGTTGAGCGAAGTGACGGAGCCTTATGCTTCGGGATATGCGCCGGTGGAGGTTGATATTTCGGCTTTTGCGGACGGCGCAGCGCATGTCTTGCGCTTCAGCACGGTGCAACAGGCCGATTCCGACGCGGACCCCAGTGTGGACGAGGTCTGTATTGAAACCGCGGGGGGCGAGGGCGAAGGCGAGGGCGAGCCGCCGGAAGTGTGCGAGGGCAATCTGCTCAATGATGGCGGGTTCGAGTTGGGGCGCCCGAACCCGCACTGGGAAGAGTTCTTCGACCCAGGGTTTACGTCGCAGATCATTACGATGAATCCGGCGCTGGCGCATTCCGGGAGTTATTTCGCGAATATGGGCGGGTCGGCCGAAGGCGACGACCTGATGCTGAAACAGGAGGGCGTGACGATCCCGTATGGCGCTTCCGCAACGCTCGAGTTCTACCTGCGCGTATTCGTTGACGGATTTTCTTCGCTCACGGTCAAGTTGGACGACTTTCCCGTCTACGTCCTGAACGCGGCGGACGCAGGCCCCTATGCTGCCGGGTATGCGCTCGTGAGCGTGGATCTCTCCGATTTCGCTGACGGGTACACGCGCGACCTGTTCTTCCATACGTGGGCGCCGGGCGGGTATTCGCTGTGCGCCTATATCGACGATGTGTGCCTGACCATCATCGGGCCGGAGACATGCCCCTTGAACAGCTGGTGGTCCCAGCCGCCGCAGGGCGCGCTCACAGGGACCAGCGACGCGCAGTCGGACCGCGCGTTCGCGGACAACTTTTTCAGCCTGAACGGACCCATCCACGACGTGCACTGGTGGGGCTATTACACGGGCGGCGGTCCGGCTCCCTGTGTGCGCAATCCAAACGAGTACAAGATAGCCTTTTACGAGAACGACGGCGGCGAACCGGGCGCGTTCGTCGCGGAATACGTGGTGATGCCGGCCGTTACGGATACCGGCCTGGTGAATGACGACCTCGGGCTTTCCCTTTACCGTCACGATGCCGTGATCGACCCCGCGCTCGGGCTCGAAACGGGCTGGATTTCGATCCAGGGCGTGGCCGATTCGTCCGGATGTGAGTTCCTGCCCGCTTCTTCCACGCTGGACGGAGTCCTGCGTTATTTCACGCCTGCCGGTGTCGAGATAGAGCCGGATATCGACGCGGCGTGGTGTTTGACATGGGACGCCGCCGAAGGCGAAGGCGAGGGCGAAGGTGAGGGCGAAGGTGAGGGCGAGGGCGAGGGCGAATGCGCCGACTTCAACGACCTCACGCTGGGAACGCAGTATCAGGTTGGCGATACCATTGTTACCCAAGGCTACGCGCTCCTGTGCAAAGAATTCTTCTGGCTGCCGAGCGGCGGCACGGTCGATGGCTTTGCGGAGGTTAGCAACGGCGGCGACGCCGGCGGGTCCGGCCTCGAATTGATGCTCAACAACATCAATGTGGATTTGAATTGGATCGGCGCGGCGCCCCCGCCGTGTGTCAGCTTCCGCTACGGCGAGTACGGCGGCAATATCAACCTCGAAGTAAACGGCGACTTCCGCAATATTGGGGACTTCTCCGAGGTCCACGGCACGGTCGTCGGCGGCGCGACGGTGTACGTTATCCCGGGCGGCAGCGGCACGGGCATAGTGGAACTCCACGGAGCGGTAGCCCAGGTCAAGGTAGGCGGCCAGGAGTTCTTCATCGATGATATCTGCCCGTTCTGCGCAGGCGGGGAAGGCGAGGGCGAAGGAGAAGCCGGTCCCTGCGCCGACTTCGACGACCTCGTGGCAGATACGGAGTATCACGTGGGCGACCTGTTCGCCACGCAGGGCTACACATTCACCTGCAAGGAGTTCTTCTGGCTGCCGAGCGGCAGCACCGTGGACGGCTACGCCAAGGTCAGCAACGGCGGCGACGCCGGCGGTTCCGGCCTTGACCTGATGCTCAACAATATCAACGTCGAGGTGGTCTGGATCGGCGCCGTGCCCCCGCAGTGCGTCAGCTTCCGCTACGGCGAATACGGCGGCAACATCAACATCGAAGTGAACGGGGACTTCCGCAATATCGGGGACTTCTCCGAGGTTCACGGCACGGTCGTCGGCGGCGCGGCGGTCAACGTCGTCTCGGCCGGCGACGGCACGGGCGTCGTTGAACTCCTGGGTTCGGTGTCACAGCTTAAACTCGGCGGCCAGGAGTTCTTCATCGACGATATCTGCCCGTTCTGCGAAGGCGGGGAAGGGGAAGGCGAAGGCGAAGGCGAAGGCGAAGGGGAGGGCGAAGGCGAGGGTGAAGGCGAAGGCGAGGGTGAAGGCGAAGGCGAAGGGGAGGGCGAGGGTGAAGGCGAAGGCGAGGGTGAAGGCGAAGGGGAGTATCCGGTCATCTGCGAAGGGAATCTCGTGGCCGATGGCGGCTTTGAGCTGGGTCATCCGAATCCGTACTGGCAGGAGGAATACGACTCTGATTTCGGCGAGATCGTGATTCAATCGGGCTGTGGCTACAGCGGCGACAACTGCGCGCGCCTGGTCCTGACCGATTTCGCGCCCGGCGTCAACGCGGCGCTCCGCCAGACCATCCAGGCGTCCGCGGGCCAGTACCTCGTGCTCCGTTTCTACCTGAAGGCCGGCTCCGACGATATCGACGGGACCATTGATTTCGGCGTGATGATGGACAGCACGCTGGTCTACGGCATGTCACACGTGGCGGAGCCGTATGCGTCCGGCTATGCCGCGGTGGCCGTTGATATCAGCAATTTCGCCGACGGCCAACCGCACGTGCTCTCGTTCAACCTGTGGGAGAGCGGCTACAACTGCTTTGCCCACGTGGACGACGTTTGCGTGCAGTCCGAAACGCCCACGCACCACAGCGGCGACCAGAACGGCGACAACCGGATCAACCTGACCGAATTGCTGCGCTTGATCCAGTTCTACAATTCGGGCGGGTTCCATTGCGCCGACGACCCCGGTTCAACGGAGGACGGTTACGTGCCCGGGCCGGGCTCGAACCAGAGCTGCATGCCGCACGCTTCCGACTACTTCGGCGGCCATGACTGGCGCATCGTTCTTACCGAGTTGCTGCGCCTGATCCAGTTCTACAACATCGGTGGTTATCGCTACTGTCCCGGCGAAGGCACCGAGGACGGCTTCTGCCCCGGACTCCTGTAGCCACAAGATACCGTCTCCACGGCCCCGGCGCGGGCGGCCTCCCGCCCTGCCGGGGCCTTTGAGTCTGGCGGGTGGCAGGATTGCCGGCCTGGGGGCGTACGAACCCGACACAACCTGATGGCGTCCAAGGGCCGGCGAACCGCAAGGCCTGAAGTCCGGAGGGACATGCCGTTGAAAGTGCGCAAAGGCCGCGTAGCCGGCCAAGCCGCCGGGCATGGGTCCGACACGTCCTGTGGCGTGACAGGGTAAGCGCGCGAGGGCCCCTCCATGGCGATTATTCGGCTTCCATTGCAGGTGGGGGCAAGATGGCGCCCGTAACCGCTGAGCGAAGCGGAGCCCGGCGGGACCAAGACGGAGTACGGACGCCACGGACGATGTTTATGGAAGGGACGATTCAAATCCTGGACCCCATTCCCGTCCTGTTCACGGCACGCCGAGGCAGAACCCGTCTTCGGTGCCTTCGCCGGGACAGGCGTGGAACGCGCCGACGTTGTAAAACTGGATGGTCCGCAGGAGTTCGGTCAGCGTGATTTGCCAGTCCGCTCCGGCGGGCGCGTAGTCGCCGTCGTGGGCCGGGCAGGACGTATCGCCGGGGCCGGGCGCGTAGCCGTCTTCCGTTCCGCTGGTGCAGTGAAACCCGCCGGAATTGTAGAACTGGATCACGCGCAGCAATTCGGTCAGGTTGATCCGGTTGTCGCCGTTCTGGTCGGCGGAGTGGGTTTCGAGTGGCTCGCCTTCGCCCTCGCCCTCGCCCTCGCCCGGACTGCATTCGGCATTGCCGAAGATGACCGTGACGCCGCCGCCTTCCAGCTCCGCGACCTGTTGCGATATGGTGTCGCCACCGGTGGTTACGTCGCACAACCACAATTCATTCAGCGAACTGAGGTCGAAAAGCGGCTCGATGGTGGTCAAGGGATTGCCGGAGGCATCGAGCCGCAACAGGGCATCGAGCGCTTCGAGTCCGGCAAGGCTCGGGATGCCGTTGTAGGCGATGTCGAGGTATTCAAGCGCGGCCAGCCCGCCGATGGGCCCGACCCCGGTTAGCTGGCAACTGGCGAGGTCGAGGTCGCGCAGCGCGGTCAGCCCGGCCAGCGGGGTAAGATCGGTGAAGAAGTTCACCGAAAGGTTGAGCCGTTCGAGGGCGGTCAGCCCGGTCAGCGGCGCGATATCCGTGACCTGGTTGTCGTAAAGGAAAAGCTGCGACAGGCCCGTGAGCGGCGCGAGCGGCGCGAGGTTGGTGACCGTGTTGCTGTTGAGCCCGAGTACATCGAGCGCGCTGAGCGACGCGAGCGGCGTCAGGTTGGTCACGTTGTTGTCATCGAGCAACAATTCGGTCAGGTTAATCAACCCGCTGAGCGGCGTCACGTCCGTGATGAGATTGTCCTGGAGGTGCAGCCCTTCCAA
>JAGMZX010000123.1:10202-18277 GCA_018005585.1 Candidatus Hydrogenedentota bacterium
TGAGCGACGCGAGCGGCGTCAGGTTGGTCACGTTGTTGTCATCGAGCAACAATTCGGTCAGGTTAATCAACCCGCTGAGCGGCGTCACGTCCGTGATGAGATTGTCCTGGAGGTGCAGCCCTTCCAAACCGGTCAATCCCGCGAGTGGCGTCAGGTTGCTGATCTGATTCCCGGCAAGGCCGAGCCAGGTGAGATTGGTGAGTCCGCTGAGCGGCGCAATGTCCGTGATCGCGTTTGACCACACGCCCAGATGCTGCAGCGCCGTCAAGCCGGCGAGCGGCGCAATGTCCGTGACGCCCGAATTCACGAGTTGGAGATAGGTGAGGCTGGTCAGGTTCTGGAGCGGCGTCAGGGCGGAGAGTTGGCAATCCTGCACGTCCAGGGCTTCGAGATTCACGCAGTATTCGAGGCCGGTCAGGTCTGAAATAACGCCATGGATATTGACATCGTGGTAAAGGCTGGTAATCGTGGCAAGGGCCGTGTCCTCGATGTCGCCCGAAGGCTGTCCCAGCCGTTCGCGGATCAGCGATTCGAGGGCCGGGTCGGGGATATCCACCACCGCCGCAACGGCGCCGCCGCCGGCAATGAAGAACAAGCAAAGCGCCGCGAAAAGGCCGCGCCGGGCCCGGAAAACGGTTGTCTTAACCATGGATGGCTCCCTTCTCTGCACGGATTATCGTGCGGGTCCTTGAGATAACTCCGGGGCGCTCCATTCTATTCACAAGGCGGGGTCCGCGGACAAGCGCCGCCGCATCCGGCGCGGCTGTGGCCGCGGACGGCCGCGGCTTGACAAGATAGGGTAGTGGGGTATATTATAGGGGCATGAGCCACGTCGCCAAGGAACGCAAGAAACTGCTCGCGCGGGTCAACCGCATTCTCGGGCAGGTGAAGGCGCTGCACAGCGCTATTGAGCGCGCGGAAACCGACGCGGACTGCCACCGCGTCATGCAGCAGGTCGCCTCGATCCGCGGGGCCATGAACGGATTACTGCTCCAGTTCCTCGACGAACACACGCGCGAGCACATCGCGCGCGGCAAGACGCAGGCGGACCGCGACCGCGCCGCGGAGGAGTTGATCGAGGCGCTGCGCTCGTTCCGCGCCTGAGCAGGGTTTTCTGAGAGGAATCCCCGTCATGATCGGACGATTAACGCGGCAGAACACGCGGACCGAAGTCGGCGCGTGGCGCCTGGCGAAGGTCGCGTTCGCGGGCGCGCTGATTCCGGCGGCGCTGGCCGCGGGCTATGCCGGGCCGGGCGGCGAACGGTACGTCATCGGCCTTTCGCTGCTCTCGCTGTGCTTCTCCGGATTTCCCATCGTGTGGAACGCGCTGCGCGGCCTGCTCGAACTGCGCCCCAACGTCGACGAACTGGTGAGCATCGCCATCATGGCGAGCCTTGTCCTTGGTGAATGGGTTTCCGCTGCGGTTGTCGCGTTCATCATGGTGCTGGGCGGCCTTATCGAGGAATTCACGAGCGCCCGCGCGCGGCGCCACATCGAGGCGCTGCTCCGCGCGAGCCCGGTGGAGGCGCGCATCATCGACGACAACGGTGAACTGCGCACCGTCCCGATCGGCGAACTAAGGCCGGGCAACTGGGTGCTGTCGCGCCCGGGCGACGTGATCCCCGTGGACGGCGAGGTAGTCGAGGGCGGCGGTGACGTCGATGAATCGATGCTGACCGGCGAAAGCGTGCCCGTCTGCAAGTCGTGCGGCGACCGGGTTTCCGCGGGCACGATCAATTGCGAAGGCGCGCTGAAAATCCGCGTGGAACGCATCGGCGCGGACACGGCGCAGGGCAAGATAGTGCGGCTCGTCACTGAGGCCGAACAGCACCGGGCGCCGATCCTCCGCGTCGCCGAGGCCTACGCGAAATGGTTCACGCCCGTCATTCTGACGCTGGCTGCGGTCGTGTGGGCGGCCACGGGCGACGCGTTGCGCGGCGTGACCATCCTCATCGTCGGGTGTCCGTGCGCGTTCGTGCTGGCCACTCCGACGGCGGTGGTGGCGGCGCTGGGCCACGCATCGCGAAACGGCATACTGGTCAAGGGCGGGAAGTATCTCGAAGCGTGCGCGCAGGTGCGCGCGCTTGTGTTCGACAAGACGGGCACGCTGACCGCCGGGAAGTACCGCGTCTCCGAAATCATCCCGTTGAACGGTCTCGGACCGGCGGAAATCCTTACGCATGCGGCTAGGCTCGAAGCTTCCGCCGAGCACCCCGTCGCGCGCGCCATTGTCGCACACGCCCGGGAACAGGGCATTCCTGTTGCGCACCCGGCGAGTATCCAGAGAGAGGCCGGACTGGGCGTGTCCGAGGCGGCGGGGCCGGATGCCGCGCCGTGGCGTTGCGGCAACGGCCGTTACATGCATCGCCACGGGGTTGAAATTCCGTCCGAAATTGAGGCGCGCGCCCGCGGCATGCACGAACAGGGCCGGACGGTGCTATACCTCGCTCAGGACACGCGACTTCAAGGCGTGTTGGTCCTCGAAGATGAGATCCGCCCCGAAGCGCCGGAGACGCTCGAACGGCTGGCGCTCGGCGGCTTCGGCGCCTTTTCCGTGCTCACCGGCGATCATGCGTCTGTGGCGCATCGCGTGGCGGGCCAGTTGGGTATCGCGCGCGACCGCGTGAAGGCGGATTTGCTGCCGCAGGACAAATACGAGCACATCCGCTCGATGGAAGCCGCCGGGCTGCGCGTCTGTTACGTTGGCGACGGCACGAACGACGGCCCGGCGCTCGCCGTAGCGACCGTCGGCGTGAGCATCGGCTCCCGCGAGAACACGGTTGCCCTCGAAACGGCCGACGTTGTGCTCATGCAGGACGGCTTGCGCCCGCTGCCGTTCCTGCTGCAACTGGCGCGGGCAACCCGCCGCACCATCAACCAGAACATCCTGCTCTTCGGCCTGGCCTACAACCTGTTGATGCTCTGTCTTTCGGCCGTGGGCATACTCACCCCGATCCTGGGCGCGCTCGGCCACAATATCGGTTCCGTCGCCGTCGTGCTCAATTCCGCGCGGCTGTTGCGATTTGTTGGAGAATGAGGGAGACCGCGGGCGTCCCCGCGGTGTCCGGGCTTCGCGGCGGTCCTGCGTTTCAAGCGCGGGACCCGTTGCCGCCGGTCTGGCCGCGGTCCCGACGCGCTCAACGGTTGCTGAATGGCAGGGCCTGCACGGTTCAGTTCAGCAGCCCCTGGATGATCTCCGGGGCCTTCGCGATGCATTCGGGCAGCCTCGAGACGTCCTTGCCGCCCGCCTGGGCCATGTCGGGCCGGCCGCCGCCGCCGCCGCCCACAATCGGGGCGAGCTGCTTGACGATGTCGCCCGCCTTGATGCGGCCGGTCAGGTCTTTGCTCACGCCGACGCAGAGCGACACCTTGTCGTCTTCGGCGCTGGCGAGCACGAGCACGCCGCTGGCAAGTTTCTCGCGCAGGCTATCGAGTACCGCGCGCAGGCCCTTGGCGTCCTGGCCGGGCACTTCCGCCGCAAGCACTTTCACGCCGCCGATCTCCCGCACTTGGCTCATGTAATCGACGGCCGCGCCGGTCGCCGCGGCCTGTTTCCATTTTTGGACCTCGCGCTGCAATTTGCGGTTCTCGTCGAGGACGGCGCGGACACGTTCCTCGACCTCGTCCGCGTTCGCGCTGAGCAGGCGCGCGAGATGGATCAGCTGCCGGTCGCGCGCCTGGAGCGTATCGACGCAGGGCTCGCCGCAGACGGCCTCGATGCGCCGCACGCCCGCAGATATCGCGGACTCGGTGAGTATCTTGAAGTAGCCAATCACGCCGGTGCGCGGGACGTGCGTGCCGCCGCACAGTTCGAGGCTCACCTCGCCGACCTGCACGACGCGGACGACGTCCTCGTACTTCTCGCCAAAGAGCGCCATGGCGCCGGCGGCGCGCGCCTCGTCCAGCGAGCGCTGGGAGGTCGCCACGGCCTCGTCCAAACGGATGTATTCGTTGACGAGCCGCTCGATGTCGAGCAGCCGGTCGAGATCGATACCTTCGAAATGCGTGAAATCGAAGCGGAGCCGGTCGGGCGCGACGAGCGAACCCGCCTGATGCACGTGGTCGCCGAGCACGTTTTGCAGCGCGGCCTGGAGCAGGTGCGTGGCCGTGTGGTGGTTCATGATCGCCGTGCGGCGCGGCACATCGACGAATGCATCCACTTTGTCGCCCACGCGCAATACGCCGCGCAGCATCTTGCCTTTGTGTACGGTCATCTTGCCCGCAGGCCGGCGTGTCTCGGAAATCTGCGCGTTGCCGTTCACCGAATCGAACACGCCCACGTCGCCTACCTGGCCGCCTGCTTCGGCGTAGAACGGCGTCGCATCGAGCACGAACTCGGTTTCCTGGCCTTCCGTGGCGCAATCCACGCGCTTCCCATCCGCGATGACGGCCTGGATCGTCGCTTGCGCTGTCATCGTGTCATAACCGAGGAACCGCGACTCGCCCACTTCGTCGTGCAACTGGCGATAGATGGGCGAGACAGCGTCCTGACCACTGCCGGCCCAGGCGCTGCGCGCTTTCTCGCGCTGCCGACCCATCGCGGCATCGAAGCCCGCGCGGTCGAGCGTGTAGCCGCGGTCCTCCGCGATGTCCTGCGTCAGGTCGAGCGGGAAACCGTAGGTGTCGTAGAGCCGGAACAGGTCCTCGCCGGGCACAACCTTCGAGCCGGATTTCTCCATTTTCGCGAAGACGCCGTCGAGCAGGTCCATGCCGCGCGCGAGCGTGCCCGCGAAGCGCTCTTCCTCGATGTGGATAATCTTCTCGATCTGGACGCGCCCCTCGACCAGTTCTGGGTAGTGATGCCCCATCCGGTCGATGACGGTCTGGCAGACCTGGTGCAGAAACGGCTTCTCGAGGCCGAGTTCGCGGCCGAACCGCGCGGCGCGGCGCAACAGCCGCCGCTCGACATAGCCACGCCCCTCGTTCGAGGGCAGGATGCCGTCGGCAATCATGAACGACAGCGCGCGCACGTGGTCCGCAATCACGCGGAACGGTACGGGATGGTCCTCATAGCGCACTTCTGTCAGCGCCTGGGCCGTCTCGATAATCGGGAAGATGCCGTCGGTGTCGAAGACGGTTTCCTTCTTCTGGAGCAGCGCGGCGAGCCGTTCGAGGCCCATGCCGGTGTCGATACCGCGATTTTTCAGCGGCGGACGCGAGCCGTCGGGCTGCTGGTCGAATTGCGGGAACACCAAGTTCCAGAATTCGAGGAACCGCTCCTTCGGGTCGTGTTCGGGCGTGGCGTCCGGGTCGATGGCCGCGCCCTTGTCGTAGAGCAGTTCCGAGCACGGCCCGCACGCGCCCGTGTCGCCCGCCGGCCCCCAGAAGTTGTCTTTCGTGCCCAGCCGCACGATGCGCGACACAGGAATGCCGATTTCCTTCTCCCAGATGCCGTAGGCCTCGTCATCCTGCTCGAACACGGAGACCCAGACCGCGTCGCCGGGCAATTTCAGGACTTCCGTGCTGTATTCCCATGCCCACTGGATCGCTTCGCGCTTGAAGTAGTCGCCGAACGAGAAATTGCCGAGCATTTCGAAAAAGGTGAGATGGCGCGAGGTCTTGCCGACTTCATCGAGGTCGTTCGCCTTGCCGCCCGCGCGCAGGCACTTCTGCGACGTGGTGGCGCGGCGGTAGGGCACCGGGACTTCGCCGGAATAGTAGGGTTTGAACTGCACCATGCCCGCGCTCGTGAACAGCAACGTTGGGTCATTGCGCGGCACGAGCGTATCGCTGCGCTCGACCACGTGGCCGCGCTGCCGGAAGAAGTCGAGGTAACTCGCGCGTATGTCGTCGCTTTTCACTGCAATGCTCCTATTCGGGTCGAGAAACGCCGGGGGAAGGCAAAAGTCTAACAGATGCGCGCGTGCGGCTGCACATCGCGGCTGTGTGTGGGGCACGTGCGCTGCGGTTCCCCCGCCTTGGGCCTGTCGGGGGCGTTTCCCCCGCGCGCACGACCCGCTTCTGTCCCGGGCGGCCTGCATGGGGCAGAAGTTCCACTTGCCCTTTGCTGGAGATAAAACATGCGCCGGGCGTGGTGCGCCACCGCCTGCCCGGCGCGAACCTGTCGCTCTCTAATACTTCAGAGACTAGCTGACGTTCTTTGTGACGTTTACTGCCTGCGGCCCCTTGTCGGTTTCCCGGAGTTCATACAGGACCGCATCACCCTGACGCAACGTCCGGAACCCGTCCATTTGGATGGCCGTGTGATGAACGAATACGTCGTTCGAATCATCGCGAAGGATAAAGCCATACCCCTTCTTGTTGTTGAACCACTTGACCTTGCCTTCGAGCCTCTGTCCTGCTGCTGTTGCCACGGACACTGCAGAAGCCTCCCAATAGTTGTGACGCCCGGCCACCGGGCCGCGGCATCGTCCCACGTACTACAAGATGCTGCCGGGATCCCCAACGCAAGCCGAGGACTTTGCAGCTTTATCACCTTATAAAGATACTCTATTCGCGTCAATCTGTCAATAGGGCGAATAACCCGACTCCAGATTTCGGCATCACGCGCACCTTTTTCAATAAAAAGCAGATTTACAGCTCCCATGGGGCCGGGTCCATCAATCAATTGATTGAGCGGTTCCGGCGCAGCGCCGGCCAAGCACGCCATCGGCCCGGCGGTCTGTCCGCACCTGTCGTTATCTGCCGACCCGTACGGAATTCCGTTGGTAGCGTGCCACGGGCGGATGCGAGACCGCTCACGCCGCTTCTGGCGTAGTTGGGCCTTCCCCTGCGGTGTTGTTCGGAAGCAGTTGCCTCAATCTGGCCCCCGAATCAGACTCCTAAGCCGCGTTAACCGACAACAGGCTGCCCCGGCGCTGACCAAACTGCCGCAAGCGGCCGCGAGCGGCAAATGGCCAACCGGGCATCATCCGTTGGAGTTGAAGACCGTCCCGGCACGCCGGAGAAGCCCGCGGTGGCGGACGTTCCCGCCCGGAAAGAATAGCCGGTCTTCTCTTCCCGGCGCAAATGGTCTTCAGTTCGACGGAAGAATCCGGCATTCGCGAAGCGTCTGGCTTAGTTCTATTGTCAGTGAATCCAGTGACGTATCGACACCAATCCTGTGCGCGGCAGCTTGCTGCCCGCCCGCCTGCTTGCCGCGGAGAATGCGCCGCGAAGAAGAAAGCGCAAGAAGACTTTCGCGCTCGTGACCGTATTTCAGGAATGGAGTACTTAGGGGTTTCCCGTCACGTAGACAATACAAACGCAGGGATGATATTTCGGTGTGAATGCACTGGCGAGACCGGCGCGCCTGGACCGCCACTCAAAAAGTGAGGGGAAGCAACGTCGATAAGGTTCCGCTGGTCTAGGCGGGGCGCTTCACATGCACCCGATGATCCTGTTTGGGACCGTTGCAAAACCCTTTCGCACGCGGCTTCCCGCTCACACTTGGGCGACGGCTCCATCAGGTACTACAAGAGCCTTTTCGGGTTCCGGGCTCCCGCACGGCCATTTCGCTGCGTCTCTCATGCTGACAGGAAGTTGGGCCGTACCTGAAAATGCCCTCGCCCTATCAACAACGGGCCGACACCCTGCCACGCAGCCACCCTGCGCCGCTTCCGGCGCCACGGTGCCCCGACCCGCGGACGGGTCAAAGGCCTCTTGGTATTGGGCACGCGCTACGCGCTTTGGCTGCCGTTGCCCGCGGAAGAGTTCGCACGAAGCCATTTCGCCGCGCCGCGCTCTTTCCGCTTCTCTCGTTGCGTTCTTGGCGGCGGGTTCCCTGGCTTTCGCCACAACCCTCTTCCATTTGCGATTGTAGCACAGAGTCTTGATTTTGCCAAGGGGTTCGCGCGGAATTTTCCGCCGCCGCGAGTGGCGCGTGCTTGGCGGATTGGCGATAATAGGCGCACGGGTGGCGGCAACTTGCCCGAGGGAGGCGCCCATCATGGCCGTGCGGGAATTGACGCGGGAAACGCTGAGTTATTTTGTCGAGAAGTTGAATGGCATCCATTCGGTCTCGCAGCGGCAGTGGGGCACCCTGACGCCGGAAGGGTTGATGCGGCATCTGCGCGCGTCGGTCGAGATCTCGCTGGGCGAGGGGCCGAAGACGCGCAGCCTGGGCATACCCATCG
>JAGMZX010000124.1 GCA_018005585.1 Candidatus Hydrogenedentota bacterium
GATAACGTCTGTGTTGTAGCCGAACCCGGGCCGCGCTGACGCGCGGCGTCACGCACACTGAGCGCATCCGGCGCCGGTCCGTTCCGCGGGCCGGCGCTTTTCGCTCGGACCGGGCGGGCGCTGCTTGCGCGCGCGCCTTGGCATTGTGCTGGTGGGAGCCTATAGTAGGAGCCGGCCTGTTTGAACACACGGAGGGCAAGAAGAAATGCGCAAGTCACCCGCACGGATTTCGCGCAGGCGTGCGCTGGGAACGATGGCGGCCGTATCGGCGCCGTTCATCGTGCCGTCAACCGTATTCGGCGCCGCCGCGCCGTCAAACCGTATCACGGTTGGCATGATCGGCATGGGGCGGCAGGCCCTGTACGCCAACCTGAAGCCCTTCCTTATGTCCGAGCACACGGTCGTTGTGGCGGTCTGCGATGTGGACGCGTGGCGGCTCGAAAACGCCAAGCGGGATGTCGACCAGCATTACGGTAATGTTGATTGCTTCGCCTGTCGCGATTGGCGGGAGGTCATTGCACGCGACGACATCGACGCGGTCATGGTCAGCACGCCCGACCACTGGCACGTGCCGATTGCCCTCGCCGCGGTACGCAGGGGCAAGCACGTGAGTTGCGAGAAACCGCTCACGCTTTCCATTGCGGAGGGGCGCGTCCTCGCCGATGCCGTCAAGAAACAGGGCGTCGTGTTTCGCACGGACAGCGAATGCCGGTCGAATGCCTGGATGCACCGGGCCGCGGAATTGGTCGTAAACGGCTACATCGGCAAGCTCCGGCATATCGAAGCGACCGTCCCGGCGGGCGACGTGGCGGGCGGCAACCCCGCGCCCATGCCCGTGCCCGAGGAGCTCGACTACCCGATGTGGCTTGGCCCCGCGCCGGACAAGCCCTATACGGTGGACCGCGTTCACAAGCCGCGCTCCTATGACCGGGGCGGCTGGATGCGCTGCCGCGATACGTGCGAGGGGATGATCACCAACTGGGGCACGCACCTGCTCGACATCGTCCAGTGGGTCCACGGCTCCGAACGCACCGGCCCCGTCGAAGTGGAAGCCACGGGCCAATTCCCCGCGCCGGATTCAGGCTTGTGGAATGTGCTTCTGCAATTCCAGGCGCAGTTCCGCTATGCGGACGGCGTCACCGTCGCATACGGCACCAGCGAGGCACCCTATGTGAAGTTCGTGGGCGACGAGGGCTGGATACAGAGCACGTGGTTCCCCGGAGGCCGTCACAAGGAAGGCCTGACTGCCAGTACGGAATCGCTGCTCAACACGGCGTTGAAGGAAGGCGAAATCCGTCTGCCCCGGCGCGAGGACAAGGAAGATTTCATTTATGGCATCCGCACGCGCGAACCGGTCATGGCCGACGCGGAGATCGGGCATCGCACCTGTTCCATGGGCCAGATCGCGCACATCGCCATCCAAAGGGGCTGCAAACTCGCGTGGGAACCCGATTCGGAGCGTTTCGCGGATGACGAGACGGCGAACGCGCTGCTGGTTCGCCCCATGCGCGGAGACTGGATGAATCCATGAAACACGGCGTGTCTCTATTCGTGGCGGCCTGCTTGCTGCTTGCAGGCGGTGCGCATCGATGCTGGGGCGACGACACTGCGAACCCGTTCTTCGCCTTCAAGAACTGCATGGAAACCTCGGGTCCGCCCGAGGAAGATGCGCAGGCCGCGCTTCTGAAAGAGATCGGCTTCGACGGCTTCGACAATCGCGATCTGAACGGCATTGAGGCGGCGCTCGACGCGCTCGACCGGCACGGTCTGAGACTTTTTACCGTCTATTTCACGGTGCGGATCGACCCTGGCGAGATACCCTACAATCCGCGCCTGCCGGAAGTATTGCCCCTCCTGCGGGAGCGCGGCGTTGTCTTGTGGTGCAACACGCACAGCAAGCAGTTCCAGCCCTCCGATCCTGCGGGGGACGAACGCGCCGTGCCGATCTTCCGCGAAATCGCGGACCTCGCCGCCCCGCATGGCGTGCGCGTGGCGCCCTACCCGCACATCAACCTCTGGGTCGAATCGCCCGAGGACACGGTGCGGCTCGCGGACAAGGTGGACCGCCCGAACTTCGGCACGTCGTTCAACCTGTTCCACTGGCGCGCGCTAAGCGAACGCCGGCAGCCGCTGGAGGACGCAGTGCGCCGCGTCGCCCCGCGCATGATGGTCATGTCCATCAACGGCAATGACGGCACCACCGCCGTCGAAGGCATCTCGCCGCTGCAGGACGCTCAGATCGACGAGTACTATGCCGTTCTGAAAGCGTTTCGCGACGCCGGGTATCGCGGCCCGGTTGGCCTGCAGTGCTACCGGGTTGCCGGCGATCCCGCTGAGCATCTGCGTCAGTCGATGCAAGTCTGGCGCAGGCTTCAGCAACGTCTCGCGCAGGACGCCGCAACGCCGCAACGCGGATGGGCTCCTTGAGGCGCGCCATGGAACTCTCGCCTTCGGTATACGAACACGCTGCGCGCTTCGTGCGGCGCGCGCCGTGGGATGTCTCGCGCAATCCGGAACTGCTCTATCAAGCGCACGCGGCGGCCTACCGCTATTACCGCCAGACGCCCGTCATGCCGGGTATCGATATTTACAACCTCGAGCCCGAAGCCTACGGCGCGCCCGTGGAACGGCCCGAAGGCGAGAACATCCCCGCGATCCGGCGGCACGTGCTCGATTCCGCGCGGCGACTCTTCGACCTGAAGCCGCTGAACCCGAGACGCGACGGGCGCATCCCGATGCTGCTCGATGTGGCACTGCGTCTCCACGAGACGTTTCCCGAGGCCGTCATCCGCGTGCCGATCAGCGGTCCCTTCTCGATTGCGAGCAACCTCGTGGGATTCGATGCGTTGTTGCGGGAGTGTATCCTGGAGCCGGAGCTTGTCGCCGGGGCGCTCCTGCATCTGGCCGATGGGCAGTCCGCCTTCGCGGAAGCGGTGAAGGAAGCGGGCGTGGATGTCGCCTTCTTCGAATCGGCGGCGTGCCCGCCGCTGTTGTCGCCGGAGTTGTTCCGCCGCGTCGAACTGCCCGCGCTCCGCGAACTCATGGAGCGCATCGGGCGCATTGTGGGACATCCGATCCCGTGCATCATCGGCGGCAACACGGCGCCCATCGTCGAGGCCATGCTCGAAACCGGCACGGGCTATCTGGTCTGCCCGTTCGAGACGGACCAGCCGCGGTTCCTGGCGAAAGTGCGCGACCGCATGGACGTGCGCGTGCGCGTGAACGGCGACATGCGCATCGTCTCGCGCGGCACATGGGAACAGATTCAAGCGGAAGTGGAGAGACTCATGGTGGTCATCGCGGGCCGGACCAACACCTGCCTTGGCACCGGCGCGCTCCCGTATGAGACACCGCCGGAAAACGTGCGCAGGATGATGGAATACGTCGCGGCGCTGCCGGATGTGCCCGGCGTCCCCGCCCCGTAGCGGCGGCATCCGTTACGGTTCAAGCGCGCGCCAGGTCTTCACGGACTCGTAGGCTGCGAGAGCGCGTCCACGCGCCTCCTGATGATTCACAATTGGCGCGGGGTATTTGCCGCCCTGCCGCACTTGCGGCGCGTGAGCGCCCGCGCCCGGCACATGCGCCAGTTCGGGAATCCATGTGCGCACGTACGTGCCGTCCGGGTCGAACTTCCGGCCCTGTAATTCCGGATTGAACACGCGGAAATAGGGGGCGGCGTCCGCGCCGCAACCCGCTACCCATTGCCAGCCCAGCGTGTTGTTCGCCAGGTCCGCGTCGACGAGCGTATCCCAGAACCAGCGCGCGCCCTCCTGCCAAGGGAGGAGCAGGTCCTTCACGAGAAACGAGGCGGCGATCATGCGCACGCGGTTGTGCATCCAGCCGGAGGTCCATAGTTCGCGCATGCCCGCGTCGACAATGGGGTAGCCGGTGCGCCCTTTCCGCCACGCACGCAGCGCATGCGCGTCCGACTGCCACGGAAACGCGCGGAACGCCCGGTTTAACGGCTCCTCCGCCGTGTGTGGGAAATGCCACAACAGATGATGCGCGAATTCGCGCCAGTATAATTGCCTCAGGTACGACTCGGCGGCGCGAACCCAGCCCGGGCGCGTCCGCTCCGCCATTCGCACCTGCACCGCGTGGTACACGGCGTGCGGACTGACCTCACCGAAATGCAGGTGCGGAGAGAGGCGCGATGTGCCCGGCGTGCCCGGAATATCGCGCAACGTGTCATAGGCGCCGGCCGCCTCCGCGAGAAAGTCGTGCAGCATCGCGGCTGCGCCCGCTTCGCCGGGCGTCCACGCCGCGCGCATGCCGCCTGCCCAGTCCGTATCCGGCAGCAGGGGCAATTGCTTCAAGGGCTTGCTTGAAGGCCAGCGGCCCGGCGCGGCGATTTTACGCGGCGCGTCCAGCGGCGCCGGTGGCTCGTGCGTCGCCGCCGCGCGCCAGAACGGAGTGAAGACCTTGAACGGCCCGCCCTGCCGCGTCAGGACCTCCGTTGGCTCGACAAGCAGCGCGGCATTGAACGTCCGTGTCTCGACGCCCTGTTCGCGCAGGCTGTCCTCCACCTGCGCGTCGCGCGCACGCAGCATCGGCTCGTAGCGGCGGCTCCAGTAGACCGCCGTCGCGCCCGTTTCCTCGACAAGCGCCCGCAGTGTCCTCAGCGACGGCCCCGTACACACGACAAGCCGCGAACCGCGGCGGCGCAGAGAAGCATCGAGCGAAGCCAGCGAATGATGCAGCCACCAACGGCTCGCCGCGCCCGGCGGCCACGCGCCCTCCTCTTCCGGCGCCCAAATAAACACGGGCACGACGGGCCCGCCGCGCTTCGCTGCCGCCGCAAGCGCGGGATGGTCCGCAACCCGCAAATCGAGCCGGAACCACACGATGGTCGCGCGCTCTTGCTTCCCTTTCGCCATCATGCACCGAGTCTAACCGGGCTTGTGCCCCCACATCGGACGGAAGTGGCGCCCACCTGCAATGGGCAATCCGTCTTCAGCCTCCCTTCTGTCCTTTATGTCCTTTACCGCAATGTCCAATGCCCGGGGCGCGCATCGCGTACCCGCAGGGCGGGGAAACGGTCAACGGGTTCCCCGTTCCTACGCTTCGAGTCTCCAATCCCCGCGGTACTTGCGCGTGAGCATGCCGTTGAGCGCCGGATTGTCGACAACGGTCTCCGTTTCCGGGTTCCACTGGAATTTTGCGCCAAGCATGCACGCGATCTTGCCCAGATGCCCGATCGAGGCCGAGCGATGCCCCGCATTCACCGGCGCGATGCACTCCTCGCGCGAAGCGACACACTCAATAAAGTCGGTCATGTGGTTGCCTTCGCGGCGGAACCGGAAATCAGACTGTTTGAACCGGGTCTTGGTCAGCTTATCGTCGCTCGCCTTTATCCCGCTACGGTCCACGTACAGCCACTGGCCGCCGTCGCCGAAGAACATCGTGCCCAATTCTCCCGTGGCATTCGACTTGAACACGTCCGGCATGTTGCTCGCGTTGGCGACCGTCATCGTCGTCCCGTTCGCGTATTTGCACTCGAAGTGATACTGGGCCGGCGCGTCGTACAGGTTGTTCCGCTCCGTCACGGGGTCCCAGCGCACGCCTTCCACCTCTATCGGGCCCGTGTTGTCCCAATCCATCGCCATGTGGGCGATATCGCCGTGATGGCCGATCCAGTCCATCATCTGGCCGCCGCCGAAACTCATCCACCAGCGCCAGTCCCAGTGATAGCGCTTCGGATGGAACGGCGTCCATGTCGCCGGCCCCACGTAGAACTCCCAGTCCAGTTCCTCCGGCGGTTTCGGGAACTCGTCCACCCAGATGGCGTTGCCATAATTCGGCAGGCTGACCAGGATGTGGCTGATATGGCCAAGATAACCGTTGCGCACAAATTCGCACGCCTGCTTGAACTGACGGCCCGACCGCTGCATGCTGCCTACCTGGAAGATGCGATTATTCTCTTTCACGGCCTTCACGACGGCGCGCCCTTCCCCAAGCGACCACGTCAGCGGCTTTTCGCAGTAGATGTCCTTGCCCCGCTTCGCAGCTTCGACGCATATGATCGCGTGCCAGTGGTCCGGCGTCGCCACGATCACCGCGTCCACATCGTCGCGCGCAAGCACTTCCCGGTAGTCGCCGTGCGAAGCGCAATTCTGGTCGCCGTAGTACTCGTCGACCAACCGCTTGGCCTCCGCAAGGCGCGCCTTGTCCACGTCGCAAACGGCGACGATGCGCACACGCTTGTGCTTGATAGCGTTCTCCGTCAGGCCCTTGCCTTGGCCTCCCGCGCCGATCAGCGCGATCTGAATGCGCTCGTTCGGCGCCGCTGCGCCGTCCGCGCCGAACGCCGCCGACGGCAGAATCGCTGGTGCGGCCAGGGACGCGCCCATCCCGTACAGAAAATGACGCCTCGAAATCCCGTCGTTGCCTGTCGTTTCCACGGTATGATTACCTCCCGTTAATGTGGGTTTACCCCGGCTGCGCGCAATTCCAACACCGCCGCAAACCTTAATGCATTTCTCACCCGCGATTCCAGAGTCAAGCCGCGCAGGCAACCGGACCCCGCGCGGCGGGCCCGTGGAATGCGGGCCCGCCCCTGATTCCCGGGGCTGCCGGAGGGAATGAATCCGACGCGCCGGTGGTTTCAGACCCAGCATAGGCAATATGCGGGACCTAACAGTGCGGTCCGTGACCGGCAGACAGCATGTGCGGGGTCACGGGCAGCGGGGATCTTGAGGGTCCGTAAACCGGGGTTGGAAAACACACAGGAGTACAAAGCAATGGAAAACACACGCAGAGAATTCTTGAGACTGGCGGGGCTGCCGGTGGCGGCGGCGGCGACTATTGGCGGCGGCACGGCGCTCTTCTCGGGCGCGGCGCAGGCGCAGGAAAGCGCGGCGGGCCTGGGTGAATTGACGGAGCACACCCTGCCGGAATTGCCGTATGACTACAACGCGCTGGAACCGTATATCGACGAGCAGACAATGCGTATCCATCATGGCAAGCACCACGCGGCGTACGTGAAGGGTCTGAACGCCGCGGAGGCTGCGCTGGCCAAGGCGCGCGCAGCCGGCGATTATGCGCAGATCGAGTACTGGTCCAAGAAGTGCGCGTTCAACGGCGGCGGGCATTTCCTGCATTCGCTGTTCTGGACAGTCATGGCTCCGGCGGGCACGGGCGGCGGCGAACCCACGGGTCCGCTGGCGGACCTGATCAAACGCGACTTTGGCGGATTCGAGGCATTCAAGGCGCAGTTTTCGGCGGCTGCCGCGGGCGTAGAGGGCAGCGGCTGGGGCCTCCTGCATTTCCGTCCCGCCGACGGCCGGCTCATCATCCTGCAAGCGGAGAATCAGCACAAGCTGTCGCCGTGGGGCAGCATTCCCGTACTCGGCATCGACGTGTGGGAGCACGCGTACTACCTGAAATACCAAAACAACCGCGCGGAATACGTGACGCAGTGGTGGAATGTCGTGAACTGGGAACAGGTCGCGAAGAACGTCCAAGTGCATCAGGCGCGATAGGCCTGTGGCGACACCGCCGCGGCACTAGCTGGTCTGAAGAATGAAGAATGGGAGACCCGGCGCTGGCTGGGTCTCCCGTTTGGCTTTCCAATGCCGGAGCAGAATGGCGCATCTAGAACAGAAGTTGCTGGGTATCGTCGGGCGCCGGCCCTTGGGCCTTGGGGGGCGTCTGCTTGGCCTCTTTTTTCGGCGGAGGCGTTTCCGCGGGAACGCCCTCGACTGCGGGTTCGGCCGCGGGCGCAGCGGCGGGCTGCTGTTTCTTTTTCCGGCGCCGGGCCTGCGGTTCCTCCGCGGCCTGCCCGCGCGCAACGGTCTCGATGTCCTCCTGAAGCATTTCCCGGGTGGTCCGCCACGACTTGCCGAGTTTGAAGCCCCGTAGCCGCTTATGCCGGAACATCTGCCGCACGGTGAGCGGCTTGACGTGCAGGATCTGTGCGACATCCTCGACGGTGAGCATATTTTCCAGGTCCATACCAGGTTCCCTCAACAATCGTGGTTATGTGAAGCGGCAGCATCACGGGCTCATGGTACAAAAACCGCCGCAAACAAACAAGTCGCCGGGGTTCGGGGCGTATTGCGGATTTCAAGGCTTCTGGGTAGAATATTGTAATGGGGCTGGTGGTGTGTCCCGGCCACTGCTCCGCAAGTCAGGCGGACAACGCCCAAAAGGGAGACGCGTTTATGAACGTGAAGACCGTGTTGGCGATAGGTGCGCTGTGTCTTATAACCGCACTGGCGCTTGCCTTCCTGGACACGCCGGTATATGCGGCGGCGGGTGATGGCGAACTGAGCGGCGACAAGGACCTGGCGACGAAGAAAGGTCTCGACGCACTCGAGACGAAAGAATTCGACAAGAACAAACTCCCAGGCAAACTCGAGATTGGCCTGGCTGTGGGTTCGATCTTTGCGATGGTCGCCGTTGTCAAGTGGGCTTAGCCGCACATAAGGATGGGGGACACGCTCTCCCGTTGATGGAGGGTCACCTCCGCGAGGGACGCGCCGTGACGGAACGCATTCTGGTGCTGGACGACGAGGCTAGCATCACCGACATGATCGGCCAGCACCTTACGGACGAGGGCTATGTCTGTGAAACCTTCACTTCTCCCCGGAAGGCGTTGAAACGTCTCGCGGAAGACCATTTCGGGCTGTTGATCACGGACCTGAAGATGCCTGAACTGAACGGAATGGAGGTGGTGGCGCGGGCGAAGAAGCTTGATGATACGCTGGCGATCATTGTCGTCACGGCATTACTCGAGGTAACGAACGCCATCGAGGCGATGCACGCGGGGGCTGACGATTATCTGCTGAAACCGTTCAATCTGAGCGAGATTTCGATGGCGGTGCAGAAGGCGCTGGAGAAGCGGCGACTGGTCCTCGAGAACCGGCGCTACCAGCAGGAACTCGAGGCGCGGGTGCACGCGGCAACGGCGGACCTGGCCCGGACGAACGAAGAGTTGCGGCGCACACAAAAGTATCTCGAGGACCTGCTCGACAGCACCGTGGACGCCATCCTTACCGTGGACGCGCAGACACGCATCTCGTATGTGAATGCGGGGGCGCAGGCCATGCTGGGCTACCGGGATGAAGAGTTGCGGGGCGAACCCGTGGTGCGGCTGCTCGCGGGCGGGCCGCAGGAATTGCGGTACATCCGGCGCATGCTTCGCACGGAGTCCCGGCTGCAGAACTACGAAACGGAACTGCGTCATTCGGACGGACATTTCCTGCCCGTGAGCATCTCGATTTCGCAGGTGCGCGACCACGCAGGGCAACCGTTCTCGACGCTGGCCATCTGCAAGGACATCACGGAGCAGAAGCGGCTCGAATCCGAACTGAAAGAAATGTCCAACCGCGACGGGTTGACGAGCCTGTTCAATCAGCGGTATTTCTACGACCGCCTCGAAGCGGAAATCGAGCGCGCGCGGCGTCAGGGTCATCCCCTCTCGCTGTTGCTGTTCGACATCGACCAGTTCAAGCACTACAACGATTGTCACGGCCACCTGGAAGGAGACCGGGTGTTGAAGGCGATCGGCGAAGTCGTGATGGAATGCACGCGCGAACACGTCGATATTCCGTGCCGGTACGGCGGCGACGAATTCACGGTTATCCTCCCCGAAGCGGACAAGCCGCAGGCGCTGAGTATTGCGGAACGCATCCGGGCCACCTTCGAAGCGCGCCATTACGACAAGCTGACGCTGAGTATCGGCTTGATGTCGTACCGCGGCGGTTCGCTGCGCTCCTTCATCCGCTCGACGGACGCCATGATGTACGACGCCAAGCGGTCCGGCGGGAACCGCGTGTACGTTTATGACTATGAAGCGGACGGGGAGGAAGGCGGCGAGACGGCGCGCGAAACGACGGCTCCCCCAAGTTCCGGGTAACGTTTCCCGCCCTATTCCGCTTGCGCGTCGCGCAAACCCGCCAGCGCTTCGTCGTGCGGCAGGCGGCGCCCATTCACAAACGGCGTCGGTGCCGTTCCCGGCTCGAGTTGCACGTTGTCCACGTAGATTACGGCCTCGGGCATGGCCTTTGCGGGAAACTGGAGATAGACCCTCGCGTGACTTACGGCGCGGGGGATATTCGCGCCGGGCTGCAGCTGAAACACAAGGTGTTTCCAATCCGATTCGCCCGCCCACTTGTCCAGCCGCAGACTGCCGGAAGACTGGTGCTCCATATCAGACCAGGCAAAGGACAAGGTGGCCGCAGCCTGGTCGGCGCCTATGCCCTGTTCGGGGGTCAGGTCTGCATAGCGGACCATCAGCGAAAGCGTGTACGGGAACGCCGGGTCCAGCGTGCCGATGGGCGCGGGCACGGCCACCGCCACGCTATCGACCATCGCCGCGCCGGGCACACCGCCCGCGCGCCGCAACCGTACCCGGAACGAGTCCGGGTAGGCATCGGCGGGCACGGGCGCCTCCAGCTGCAGCCTGGACCAGACCCCGGTTCCCGGATGCGCGGCCTGGACGGACTGTTGGCCGCCGGGGATGTCGTAGCACAATTCAAGGAAGAGCAAGGCGGGCGTGTCGGCCCGGGCATCCGCGACTACGTACGCGGTGCGGCCCGGTGCGAGCCCCAGCTTGATTGGCTGTTCGAGAATCACATCGGTCACGGCCGGCAGCAGCGCGGCGGCGCGAGACCCCACCGCGGCGCCCGCGACTACCTCGACCTTGCCGCCGGCGGGCGCCCAGCCGATCAACCCGTTCTCCGGCGTTGCTTCGAAGCTTGAATTCCGAAGCCGGTACGTGAAAGGTCCCGCGCCGAACTCCATGGCGGCGCCTTTCATGGCATCGGCCGTCAGCCTGAAACAACGTTTGCCCTCGTAAGCCGGTTGCCCCTGCACCACGAGATGCCGCAGCGCCTCCGTGCCGGGGCCGGGTTCCGCGCCGCCGCTGGGAATCAGGTTGACCGTCGGCGCGCCCAGCCGCCACACGTCGGCGCGCCGGAACTCGCGCCGGGCCGCGCCCAGCGACGTCAAGAGGTCGGTATGCAGCCGGAACGCGCCGCCGTACTGAACGAAACACAGCGTGGCAAGCGGGTTGCCGGTCAGGAAACGCTCAAATTCTTCGCGCGAGGGCTGCCCCAGGACGGATTCGCGCGTGGCGCGGATGGCGGGCCGCTCCAGACCGGCGGAATAGTCCAGGACCATCTCGGCCCAGAAACGCGACGTCATGTCGGAGAAGCAAAGGATGTCCGTAGGGGCGAGGCCGGTGCTCAGGTACTTCGAGAAGCCCTTCGAGTCCTCGACGGGCCGCGCATCCAACTCGCGCCGCAACGCCGCCGCCGCGGGCAAGGTAAACAGCACCAGGAGGCCACCGATCGCCGCGCGCCGCACGAGCGCGTCCCAGTCCTCCGGCGCAACGCGCGCCAGTTGCTCCAGCCGCCACGGCAGACGGCGCAGCGCCGGGCCCAGACCGCCGGCAATGTGGACGATGCCCAGCGCAACCAGCGCGAGCATCAACGGAAGCAGGAAGCACAGGTGGCGCGCCACCCAGAAATGCGTGGTGCGCACGACCATCATCGGCAGCGGCAGGAGGAGCAGCGCGGCCCCGGCAAACCAAGCGAGCGGCCTTGCCCGGCGCCAGAGGCCTGCACATCCGGCAGCCGCGCACAACCACAACACCGCCAACACCGGCCAAGGCTTCACGGCGAGATACTCGCTCAAGAACCTGGCGTACTGGAGCGGCGTCAGGCGGTAATAGTGGCCCGGCGCGGCCAGCGTCATATCCACGGCCGTGTTTTCGTAGCCCTTCAGGAAGGCCAGCGGCGTTGCGCCCACGTAAGCCATGAGCGCAACCGTGCCCGATATGCCGAGTATGCCGGAGAGCGCGGGCGCAATAACCGATTGCAGCCGTGTTCTCCAGGACGCGTGCGCCCGGGAGCATGCCCGCTGACAACAGGCGGCGAACACAAGGACACCCAGAAAAGGCAGCACGAGCAAGTGCTGCGGCGCGACCCAGAACGCGGCCAGGACGAATAATGCCCAGCCGAGCAGGTCGGGCTGCGCCAGCGCGCGGTACAGCAGCCAGACCGCCAGGATTGCGCCCAGCATGACCGGCGCGTACATGCGCGCTTCCACGCTGAAGCCGGCGTGAAAGGCGTTGAGGGATAGCAGCCAGGCCGCGAGC
This sequence comes from Candidatus Hydrogenedentota bacterium, assembly GCA_018005585.1. NCBI lineage: Bacteria > Pseudomonadati > Candidatus Hydrogenedentota > Candidatus Hydrogenedentota bacterium. The sequence goes on from JAGMZX010000124.1 coordinate 12,104, forward strand.
ACGCCCGCAAGCCGGCTGTGCGCCCCGCGCACCAGCGCGTACAGCGCCGGCACCGCCAGTACGCCGGCGATCACGCTGGGCAGCCGCAGCACGCCCTCGCTGAATCCGAGATACTGCGCGCACAAGACCGGCATGTACATATAGCCGGGATTCAAAGAGACGCCCCACCGGTGCATGCTCCAGCGCAGCCCGTGCACCGCGCAGAACCGCGTCCAGAGTTCATCGGCCCACAGACTTGCGTCGATCTCCGGCACTCGCAGCACGGCCGCAAGAAGCGTAATCAGGGTCAACAGCACCCCGGCCTGCCGCGCCGTAAGGTCCCGTACGCACCATGCCCCGCCCGTCTGCGATTCAACCTGCTCCCGCTGACCGTCCATCACTACCCTCGTATTCCAAAGACGCGAAAGTCTACCAAAAGAGCATCCGGCAAGGGAAAAGCGTTTATTCGAGGCCCCCCGGGTTTCAATAGAGACCGGATAGACTCCGGCACCGCCAATCTTGCCATCCTGGGGCTCGCGGCAAGGTACGAAGGGCCGCCCGCCGGCTCAGCCACTTCTTATCAAGCCGATAGACCGTGCCCTTATCCAGTCCTTCAAGGTCCGCAACGTCCAGCCCCGGCATCAGTTCGCACAGCTGCGCCACATAACGCTCGTAACGAAGTGTCATAACGAAGTGTCTGGCGTTCCCGCGGCTCAATCCACCCGGGGTCTTCCACATGGACTCCACACGTTTCGCACTGCACCCGCGCTGGACTGAACTCCAGCCAGCACCGCCGACCCCAGACCGGGAAATCCCGCACACGGCGTACCGGAAGATGGTCATACGCAAACAGGTAGCCCTGGCCGCAACCACTGCACCGGTAAAGGGTTCCGGGGCTTCGCACAATAGGTACAACGATTTTCCCCTCGCAGAGGCTCACGTGCTCCTCCATCACTTCCCACCATTGTATACCAAGCATCTCCTTGATAAGCTGTTCTTGAGACATCGGAGGCTCCTCCATGGTTCTGGTTGTTCACCCACCATTGAAGAGATTTCCCTTCGATGTCTCAACTCCAATCACCCACACTTAAGCGGAATGAGCCAGGTTAATGGGAGGGCCTAACGGTTACCGATTGGCGTGATTTGATATCGCATATTTAACAGTTCCTGCGGGTAGATTGCGGCGTCGGTTGTTCTCTCTGTCCAAACAATCGTTGCCGGAAGTGAATGCAGCAAGGCACTGCCAATTCAATAAGCGTGGAGGCATGTATCATGTTTAGAGTGCGCAGGGATCCTATCTGGTTACTTTTTCTAATGGCGCCGCTCTTAGCGGCAGCATGGGTTCTCGACCCCGCTAGCCGCGGCTTCTACATTTGGTGCGTCGTGGGTCTCGGGGTCTTCCTCGTGTTGCGGATCGCATTCTGGCTCTTGAAGAAAGCAAGCGGGACGCCCGTGCCTGATTCAGCAGTCCTCGAACTCCTCGACCGAAGCAAGAACGCGCCGCATAGCGCGGAATGGGTATTGACCAGGTTTCGTCCCGCTGTTCCGCTTGAGGCGGCGCGCGCAAAAGTTGGCTCTGCGGAATACACGGACGAGGACCGGGTTCGTGGTTTCATGATGAAAGCCGAGCTTATAGCTCCATCACGTCCTGACGTGGCGGTTTTCTACTCACCGAATAAAGGTATTCTGTTGGGGAATCCAGAGATGATCCGCAATCTTGAGAAGCAGTATGGCCGCTGGTTGCTCGACACGTGGTACTGCCTCACGGGCGCCATGTCGCGTGTTGGAATGGCCAGTTTGGATTTGGATGGTCCGCAGACGCTCGTCCATGGTCGCCATGTCGAGTTTCGTTAGCGCTAGGTGCCACGCCCCCAACAAGGTATTGAATGCTCCAGAAGGAGAAAAGTCATGCCGGCAGCGCGACTCTATAAATGCAGCAAATGTGCCGTTATCTATAGGGGGCATGAGCTGTTGCCCTCGGCCCGAGCATTTCCAATCAAATTGGAGGGCCCGGTGTGTCCCACACCGCACTGTGCAGGACACAAGTTTATCGGACAGGCCACGGCGTCAGGAGCCGGTCTCATCACGGGATTGCAGGCATTGGTGATTCTTGTTCCGGCATTCCACTGGTTGGGAGGGCAACCTTGGACCAACGCCGGTTTGTTTGCCGTCCTGATAGCCGCAATAGTTGCCATAGTCTCGACATGGTGGCATAGGCCGTCTTCGCGGGCAGAGGATGATATATTCGCAGCACACGAAATGGCCCGAGCGGCTCAGGAGCTTCAGCGTTCGGGCCGTCTTGAAATGGCGGAGTGGCGTTATCGTCGTGCCGCGGAACTGCTGGGGGAAGGAGTTGACCGGAAGTTGGAGGCTTCGATCCTGGGATACTGGGCTAACCTGGAGAAAGAACTGGGAAACACGGCGCACGCACTCACTCTGTATCAAAGGGCGCTGCGGTTGGCCGAAGAACTGGGAGATGTCTCAGGTATCGTGAATCGTCTCAACAACATCGCAGCGCTTCTGGGCGACAATCTCGCGAATCCCACAGATGCAATGCCTTACCTTGAGCGCGCCCTGTCATTGGCGCGAAAGCTTGGAGATAAGGATCGGCTCGTGCTGATACTCGTCCATATGGCGAAACGCGCGCGTGAATTGGACCGTCACGACCAGGCGGGTCACTGCCTTGACGAAGCACAGGGGTTGGCCCGAACCATCAGCCACCCAGCCCGCCTTGCGGATGTCTTGCACGAACGGGCCTGTCTGGCGGCGGCACAGGGAAGGAACGAGGACGCTGTCTCGATTCTCCATGAAGCGTTGTCTTTGCCCGGTCTCGATACCGCGTCGCCGGTTGCGCGACATGCCACGCAACTGCTCCGCGTGGCCGTGGAAGCGATGAGAACCGGCGGGAAGATCCACATTTTGCAGCCGGGCCACGAGCCGCCGGGGAAAAGGGAGATGCGAGGTCTGCCCGACCTGCCTGAGGAGATACAGAATGTGCTCGACCCGGCCATGGAACACATGGAATCTGGAAGGCTCGCATTCGCGGCAAAAGCCTTTCGCGACGCCCTAAATACAGGTTGCGTCCAGCGTAGTCCAGCGGCATGCGCCTTGGCTGCAATGAATTTGGGAGACGTGCTGCGCGAATTGGGCGAGACGAACGAGGCGATTGAAACGTGCCGGGGAGGTCTGGAATGGGAGAAGCAAGTCCATCTTCCAGTAATTCGCCAAGGACTCTTGTTGAACCTGGGACTCGCTCTTCGTACCACAGGAGATTGGGTGGAAAGCCGGGCCGTGTACGAACAGGCGCTCGATCTGGCCGACCCGCAGCTCGACCCAGACAGCCGAGGCCGCCTCTCCCTGGCGTTGGGCGATCTCCTGCGCGACGGCAACGAATTCGACCGTGCGGACCGATGCTATCAACAAGCGGCCGAATGCGCCGAGTCGGCGGGCGACCCGCAATTGCAGGGGGCTGTATTGATTGGCATGGGCAATCTCCAATTCAGGAATGCCCGACGAATCCTGCAGGAACGCGAAACGCGTGACGCGCAGGTTCTAGCCATGGAATTTCTCGAGAAAGCAAAGAGGCATTATGACGACGCCGTGGCATTTGCGAGGCAACATAGGGACCCGAAGTTGGAGGCCTTGGCACTCCGCATGCTCGGCAATGTCTACCGGCGACTACAAATGCCCGAGCAGGCCGTCCAAGCACTCGAGTCGGCGCTTTCGCTAATGTCTTCCGACGCTTCCGCGGTCACGCGCGCCGGCCGCCTGAATGACCTCGCTGTAGCCGAACAACAGTTGGGGCGCTTTGAGGATGCCCGGGAACACTATGCCCAGGCAGTCGAGTATTTCCGGAGGCATGGCGTAATGAGCCCCGATGTTGCCGGATGCATTGAGAACTACGGCGTACTCTTGGTGCGTTTGGGCCGGGTCGACGAGGGGGCCCACCTCATGAGTGAAGCCTCGAGCATGGACAACCGCATGGTGCCGCAGGCTTTCGCTATCGCATCAGAAAGCAACAGGCTCGGCTTTCTCCGGTCCGCGGAATCGCGTCTCGATGACCTGATTAGTCTGGTAGCATGTGGCGGCCCGGCCATCAGCAAAGCAGCCATCGTTGAAGCTTGCGCCGACGCTGTGTTTGCACGCAAGGGGTCTACGCAGGAAGCGCTGATGACTCAGAGGGAGTTCAGCGCAAGCGAAGGCAACGCGGCTGTGGCTGCGACGCAGCTTGAATTGGCGGCTGTCCGCACGAAATTGGCTCGGTTGACCTTTGCGGGCCATGGCATGCGCGCGGATGGCTCTTACTCTGCGGAGGCTTCACGTTTGGCTGAGCAGCGTGAGCTCCTGGAACAGCGCATGGCTCGGCATTTTCCAACCGCCGTTCTGGATAGACGTCTCCAACACGCCTCCTGCAAATCGCTCATGATGCACCTCGACCGCATGAGTGTTTTGATCGAGTATGTACGTTTCAGGCATTTTGCATTTCCCGCCGTTGATCAAGAGGCAATGTGGGGTCCCGAACGTTACGCTGCCTTTGTCCTTTGCGATCAACCGCCGGTGCGAATCATTGATTTGGGGGTGGCAAAGGTCATAGATGAACTTATTATGCAGTTTCGCAGTGCGGTTACAGGACATGCCGAACAGGAGACATCGCGTGACATTGGTTTCAAGTCTTCAACGTTGAACTGCGTTAACGATGTGCGGCAGGCTGGCGAAGCGCTCCGTAAGGCGGTTTTTGATCCATTGCTTCCCGCGATTGGGAACCGAACAAGACTCTTGGTCGCAGTTGACAGCGAACTGACCCGATTGCCTCTTGAGGCCTTGCCGCAGAAGGAAAGGGATGATTTAATCGATCGGTATGATATCAGCTATCTGAGCACGGCCCGCGACCTGCTCCGCCCCGGTCGCGCCGGTAAGGGAACAACATCCGAGCCGGTCGTTGTGGCGGATCCGGATTTCGATCTCCGCGGGGAGGACGCGGCAGAAGTAAATGAGAAGCCGTCTTCCCGCCGGTTTCGGGGTCTATTGCCGGACGACCTGCACTTCGAGCGGCTTCCGGGCAGTCGGGTTGAAGGTGAGGCGATCAGCCGCATGCTTGTTGCGGCAATGCTGACCGGGGATTCCGCGCTGGATGGCCGCGTCAAGCAATTTCGATCTCCCGTGGTGCTCCACTTGGCAACGCACGCCTTCTTTCTGGAATCTATCACCAAGTCTCTAGAAGAGCGTGTTGTGATGACTGAGGATGTGGAGTCGCTTTATGGAGGAGATGGCCAGAGTCGGGATGCAGACGACCGAACAGACCCCATGCTGGGTTCGGGTATATGTCTTGCAGGCGTCAACACTTGGTTGGCAGGGGGCGCGTTGCCCGAAGAGGCCGAGGACGGCGTGCTGACGGCTGTCGATGTGTCCGGCCTAGACCTGCAGAACACGGAGCTTGTAGTGCTCTCGGCATGCGATACCGGCTTGGGGCGGACATATCGTGGCGAAGGCGTATTCGGTCTTCGCCGCGCTTTTGTAACGGCGGGCGCGAAAACGCTTGTCATGAGTCTCTGGAAAGTGGCCGACGAGCAGACAAGCAGTCTCATGCAGCAGTTCTATGAATACCTGCTAGAGGGCAAGGGCCGCGCCGAAGCCTTGAGGGCGGCAAAACTGTCCATTAAGCGGCATTACCCCAGCCCATTCTTCTGGGGAGCCTTTATTTGCCAGGGCGAGACCGGCCCCCTGTCATGGCAGCAACAATCAGACGACGGCAAATCCTGAGGCTCCGGGTAGACCGGGCGTGGTCCGCCCGCATCCTGCATGCAGCGTCAGGCTGGCATACGGGGACCATATGCGCAAGTGTTTGAAATGGAGCGCAGGCCTATGGCCTCTCCAAGTTTTCGGGACTTGGACCTCCGCCGCCAATTTGCCTTTGCCACATGGCAATTCCTATGGTAGGGTGTGCGAACGCGGCGGTTGGGTCGTGACGCGCGCCGGAGAAACATCATGAAGTTAGCCATCTGCAACGAGATATTCAAGGACTGGAACGACATCGAGCGGACCGTCCATTATGTGAAGGAAGTGGGTTACGACGGGCTCGAGATCGCCCCGTTTACGCTGGCGCCGTACGTAACCGATATCC
>JAGMZX010000125.1:0-3809 GCA_018005585.1 Candidatus Hydrogenedentota bacterium
GGGTCGGGGTTGTACGCGACGCCCGGCGTCATGGCCCGTTCCCCGGTAAATGGGCGGCCCGCCTGCAGGAGCGGGAACTGCATGTAGGGAATCGCGTGGAGGTACGGTTCGTCCGGGCTGGCGGTCTGGGCAAAGGTCATGTCGGGGCAAGGCACGACGTACGGCGGATAGTCCTTGACCGTTTCCCGCAGGCCTTCCAGGTTGCCGACGCCCTCCCCGACCCAGAGATAGTCATACACGCGCAGTCCCCGCGTCATCGGTTGTTCCGCCGCGTTGACGTGCAGCTTCAGGATGCCGCCCCGGCGCTTGACTTCGCCGTAAAGCAGACCGAGCAGGTCCGTGAATGCGCCGTCATAGTCCGGCGTCTCCTCGAACGCGTCTTCTTCGTCGGGGGTGGGCGCGCCCCGGCCGCGGTGCTTGTTGGCGAGATAACCGCCGTCATTGTAGAGGCCATCGGCGCCGTATTCGTCGAGCACGTTGAGCAGTTTAGGCAGGAGAAAGGCGCGCCAGCCCGCGCTGGCGGGCGCGCAACGCGCCATGTTCCAGTAGCCGAGCCTGAGGAAGTCTCCCTCGCGCGACCACTCCTGCCGGAAATCGGGGTCGGTGCGCTGGAGAAATCCGGTCGATACGTAGGGCAGGATTTTCATGCCGCGCCCGTGCACCATCTCGATGAACCGGCGGAATCCCGCCGGGTTCACCGGTGAATACTTGTCGCCGCCGAAAAGGCGCAGCGAATCGTTCCATTCATCGAAGACCTGTATGATCTGGATGCCGTGGTCCCGAAGCCGGTCCAGTTCCTGTTCATCATAGTCGTTCGGTTCCCACCGAATGCGGGAGGGATACTCGCCGAGATTGTACGCGGCTTGCGCGGGCAGGTAGTTCGTGATCAGATGCCTGCGCATGCAGCGGCGCACGGCCCGCTCGCACGCCCGGACGTTCTCCAGCCGATGCCGGTGGTCTTCCGCAGTGTATGATGCCCATATGGGCGCCGCCCGGGAAACGTGCGCATCTCTCGCGAGAGCGTTTTCCGCCCGGGCCAGCGCGTCCGGAACCGCCGCCGCCGCGGCTCCCGACCCCAGTGCTGCAAAGAAGGCGCGCCGTTTCATGCTCGAATCCTCCGCCAGGCTCTCGCACACTATGCCGCGACACACGGAGGCAATCAAGGCAATGCGCCACCGTCTTTTCGCTCAGCGGCTCGAACCACGGCATGTTTCCCCGATGTGCCGTTGCCTTGGCCTTCGCACAGGTGCTTCAAGAAACCCGATGCTGTATGCTGAAAACGCATGGGGCCGTATCAGGGAGCGAAGAGAGCGATGCAAACGCGGAGAGAATTCATCACGACCGCCTCGACGGTTTGCCTTGGCGGCATTGCTGTCGCCGGGCAAGAGAAACCAGCGGAGCCTGCTGCAAACCAAGCCGAACCGCCGGGTGCGGAGACTGCCGCAGCGCCGCGGATTGCGTGGCAGCGCGACATTCCCGTGCGCTACGAATGCGACGTGGCCGTGGCCGGCGGAGGCATTGCGGGCGTATCCGCGGCGCTGGCCGCGGCGCGGTCCGGCGCACGCGTTCTGCTGGTGGAAGGATTCGCCGTGGCCGGCGGCAACGCGACGGTGGGCGGCGTCGCGTCCTTCTGCGGCGAAACGGCGGGCCAGGGCGAAGCGTTCGACGCGATTGTCGCCGCGCTCGAGGCGTTTCAGGCCATTGCCCCTTATCGCCCCTACCCCGAAGCCGACAACCGGGTATTCGATCACGAGATTCTTGCGGTCGTGTTGCAGGAGTTGCTGGTTCGCCGCGGAGTGAAACTCCTGCTGCATACGCGTTTCGTCGATGCGTGCGTAAAGGGCGACAAGATAACCGAATGCATTGTCTGTGGGCCGTCCGGACCGGAGGCCATCCGGGCGAAACAGTTTATCGATTGCACGGGCGAGGCCCAACTGGCGCATCGGGCCGGCTTCCAGACCGTCAAGGGCCGGCCGGAAGACGGACTTCAGCTGCCCATGTCGCTCATGTTTTTCGTGCGGCACGTAAACCCCGCGGACGCCCGCGTTCAAGCGCCTGACGGCTGGTTCGAGGCCTTCCGCACCGAGGATGAACTGCCCATGACCAGCGTGTGGCCGAACGGGCCCGGCGGCAACGCGCTGAAGATCAAGGTCCCCCTGTTCGACGCAACCGACACGGAGTCCTTGACCGCCGCGGAGATTCACGGCCGCCGCCGGATGATGTCGGTGCTTGACTATTACCAGCGCGTGGAACACAAGCCGTGGCTGCTGGACCACTGCGCGGGCCGGGTCGGCATTCGCGAGGGACGCCGCATTTTGGGCGACTACGTGCTGACGGTGCAGGACCTGCGCGCCGGGCGCTCATTCGATGACGCCATTGCCCGGGGCGTGTATCCGCTGGACGGTCACAAGCCCGACGACGACAAACGCACCTACATTCTTCCATCGGAAGAGCGGACCGTGCCGCCGTACCAGATTCCGTTCCGTTGCCTGATACCACGCGAGGCGGGAAACCTGCTGTCGGCGGGCCGGTGCTTATCGGCGGACCAGTTGGCCCTATCGTCCGCGCGCGTGATGACCACGAGTTCCATGATGGGTCAGGCCGCGGGCGTGGCGGCGGCGCTGGCCGCCGCGCGGGGGTGCAGTCCACGCGACCTCGATTTCTTGGAGATACGCCGGACGGTCGTGGAACGCGGCGCCAATCTGGCAGTCTGAACGCACGCCACGCGGAACGAACGGAGTACTCCCCGCCGGGTATCACCCAATTGCCGTTCGAATACGTCCCGCTACGACAGACCTGGACAGAACCCATCCTCCGTGCCGCCATCGGGACAGGGGGTGTAGCCTCCGCTGTTGTAAAACTGGATAATGCGCAGCAATTCGAGAAGCTCCACGGCCCAGTCCTGCGGCTCATAGTCGCTATGATGGGGAGCGCAAGACTGGCCGCCGGGGCCGGGCGCATAGCCGTCTTCCGTGGCATCCGGCGTTTCGGCGCAGTGGAGGCCGCCTGAGTTGTAAAACTGAATCAAGCGCAGCAACTCGGAAAGCTGAATGCGCAGGTCGGCGTCCTGGTCGCCCGTATGCACGGCGTCCTCGCCGCCTGCCCCGATAAGCAGCTCGCGACGGCTGACCGCGCCGTCCCCGTTTGTATCCCATGTGTCGAAAAGCTCCTGATCCATTCCGGGCACGACGTTCGCGGCTTCGTCCAGGTCAAGCCCGCCCGATTCGTCGGCGTCGGCGGCGCCGGCCTCGCCCGCCAAGGTCTGGACCATGCCGGCAAGAGAAGCAAAGACGCGGATGGTAACGACGTTTCGAGCCTCGTTGGTGCTTCCGCGGCCAGTTACGGTGAGCCATGGCTGGAAGTCGCCGGCGGTCGTGTATGTGAACGTCACCGGCTCGCCGCGCGTGCCCGTCAGGTCGACGCTGTAGTTGCCCTGGAAGTCCCATCGTGTTTCGAGGTAATCGCCGGTCGACAGGTCCTGGAAAGTGACATCGAGCGGTGCAACGCCGATCACAGGGGCCGCGGAGAAATCGGCTACTGCGAGCACCTTGTTGCGTAGAGGAATCTCCGTATCCGCGAAACTCGCCTTGCCGGCCGTCGTAGTCACTCCCGCGCGCAATTTCAGCGGCGCTTCCACTTCCTCGCTCGTTACAAAGAGCCCGTCCTCCGTGAATACGCCGTCTCCCGCCACTTCGTCGCCGCGGTACTCGCCATCATCCAGGATACCGCCGTTGACGTGAAAACGGCTGGTGCCGCCCGGCACGCTGGCATCGTGATTGAACGGATAGGAGTACATGCCGGCAAGCGCG
>JAGMZX010000125.1:3909-17882 GCA_018005585.1 Candidatus Hydrogenedentota bacterium
TTGCCGCCCACAGGCAGGAGCAGCAGCGACCCAGTCTTGTCCACCGCGAGCCAGCCGCCGCCCGCGACGACATAGATCGCTGACCCGTCCACCCCAGGCGTTGTCGCCAGGTCGGCGCTCGCATAGACCGCCTCGGCGCCCGAACCATCCGTGTAAACACGGTAGATCGTGAAACCTGAAGGTCCGGGCTCACCGGAGGCGCCGGGTTCGCCGTAGGGACCGAAGGTATTGACGAAAAAGACCTGCGTGCCATCTCCGGTCATGGTAAAGCACGGCCAATCCCCATACGGCGCAATATCCACCTGGTGGGTCTCGCCATAAGACCGGTGCGTCAAAGTCTGCACGAGGCTGGTCTTTGCCGCGGTGGTTGCGTCATAGACCATGATCTCCGGCGCGAGGTCGCCGGGCCCGCGCAAGCGCACATAGGCGACCGTGCGGCCATCATCCGAGATGTCATACGCGTTATAGAGACCGTTGGCGCAATAGTTGCCCACGCCCGTATCATACGTGAAGCCTTGTTCGACCAGAGTCTCGTTCGCGCCGTCCGTGTCGATGATGCGCAGTTGATGCGCGAAACAACCGCGAGCGTCCTCCACGGTCTGACGGACATAGAACACGGCTCGGGAGCCATCCGCGGACATGCGAAACGACTCGATCACATAGTTACCGCCAACACAATCCGTGATTTCTTCGAAATAACCGCGCCGTACGATGGGCGCTGATTCGGACCCGAAGGTTGCCGGGGAAATGGTGAAGAGCTGCGACAGCAGGAAGAGCGGTACGGAAAGGGTCCCCATGGCTCTGCTCCCTTACGGTTGGTGCGATCTTGGGCTTCCTCCGCCTTGCTAAGGCCACCATAGCACACCATGCGCGGAAGGGCAATAGGCAGAAGCGCGAAAAGTGACCTCAGGGCGCCGGTCAGACAGGTTCTTTTCCGATGTGCCGTGAGAGGGCTTGCAACGCTGTTAAACGTTTTGTTCAAATGCCATGTGACGCTGTTCCAAATCCAGACGGGGAGTGACAAAATGTCGAGCAACGTGTTGAGCAAGCTTCTTTCGATAATGACGCTGGTCACGGCAACTCTGGCCGCGCAGGAACCGGCGCGGTTGTCTCTTGGACAGGAGACTGAGGGGCCGTGGTGGATGCAGGAAACGGCGTTGACGTCCACAGGCGGTCTGCGCCTCGACGGCAAGCCTTGGTGGGACAAGGCCGCGGCGCTCGACGTGGGCGAATCCTTCATCGTCGAGGGGGAGCGGTCGCTCGTGCGGCGTGAGACGTTCAATGACCGGGGCGGGCGCCCGCAGGATGCCATCGTGTGGGTGCTCGATGACGATGAAGACGGGAGTGTTGGGGACGGCGGTGATCGCGATTCGGACTGTTACGTCGCGGATTATGGCCGCGACGGTTCGGCCGACCGCATGGTCGACTACATGGATGACGACGGGGATAACGATCCCGACGAGATGGATATCCGCTATTTCGCCGACGGCGAACTGCGCTATTGCTGGTTCGGCATGGACCTCGACGACGACAGCGCCATGTGGAGCCTGAGCGGCTACGAATACGGCGGCCCCAGTTTTTTTGAGAGCGACCCGTACGGCGACAGCATGATCTACATGAACAAGCTCGACACGGACACGGGCGGCTGGTCCCCCATCTCGGAATGCCCGTTCGCCTTCTATGACACCGACGGCGACGGGCAGAGCGAGGCGGTGGTCCGGTGCAGCGCCGTTCCGTTGACTTATGACACGAACGTGGACCCCGACTACGCCAACGACTACGCCCACTTCGCGGCGCCGTGGAGTCCGGCCTTGGCGCACATGGGCATCGTCAACATACGTTACGGCTTCGACATCGATGGCGGCAGCTCGGAGGACACGCCGCTCCACTACGATTTCGGATTCAACCTCGTCGGCGCGGCGCCTTACCAGTACCCCGGCATGAACCATTTCAACTCCAAGCGCCGTCCGCCCCAGACCACGATTGTCACGCCATGGGAAAGCCTGCGCGGCATTTGCGACGCCTACGCCGCGCGCGAGACCGGCCTGAGCTGGCACGAACAAACCGACGACACCATCGCGATCGGGTATGGCGCGCACGAGAAAGACGATTACCGCTGGGAAGGCGTCTTCTGGACGTGGGAGCGCATTTTCATGGAGAACACCGGCGGGCCCTGCCAGAAGTGGAACGTGCGCCGCGAGTACAGCGCCACGCCCGCGGCGAAACGCGAGCTCTACTACAGCGCCGTCGACCGCCGCATTCATCTCAAGCATGCACAAGAAGGCTGGATTCAGGTGGGGCATTTCGCGGGACTGGGGGATCTCGGCGAAGTCCGGATGTTCGACACGGACGGCAACGGCTATTTCGACCGCTGGGAGTACGATTTCGGCGACTGGCGCCGCGTGGCGAACGTATCCCATGAACGCGCCGAGGACGTGCCTTGGGATTTCGAAACCCTGACCAAGCGCTATACGGACAGCATTCTGCCTGATGCGGACACCGCCAACCGGCGTTTCCTGGCGGCGATGGCCGCGCAACGCGGGTTTCAGACCGACCCGAAGCTTACCGCCGCCGCGGGCGCAAGTCCCGGCAACTTCCAGCGCTTCGCCCAGGACGTGCTCCGCGAATTGCAGTACGGGGATTTCTACACGTATTGGTCAGGGGTTGCCGCGCGCGCTCTGGCGGGGCGGCCCATGGATGACTTGCGGCCACTGGACGCGACAGCCCGCGCGTCGCAATGCACCTCTCAGACGGCATGGGAATTGCGCCGTCTCTTGTCGCGAATCGATGTTTTGTACGGCGAGGGCCGACTGGAGGAAGCCGCCGAGCTAATCGAAGTTTCCGGACAGACGTTCCGCATTCCCGAGACCGCTTGCGGGAAACAGGCAACCCCATGACAGGATTCGGTTATTGCCTGCAATCTCATGGAAGAGTGGTTTCCATGGAGACCGCCGCGACGGCCCGAGCCGGGAACCGCGGAGCGGGATGCGGCACTTGAAGGACACTGCGCATGCACGACGACACGCTCGCGATAGACGGAGGAAAGCCGGTGGCCACGGGCCCTTTCCCCCCGCCCTGGCTGGGACCTGCGGCGATCGGCGAAGAAGAAGCGGAAGCGGTGGCTGCGGTGGTGCGCAGCCAGTTCCTGTTTCGTTTTCTCGACCATGAAAACTCAAAGTGCACGCAACTGGAGAACTTGTTCAGGCGAATGACCGGCTGCGAGCACGCGCTGGCCGTCGGCGGCGGCACGGCCGCGCTGATTTGCGGGCTGACCGGAATCGGAGTCGGGGACGGCGATGAGGTTATTGTGCCGGGCTTCACCTACATCGCGTCGGCGTCGGCCGTGTTGATTTGCGGGGCGGTTCCCGTCATCGCGGAAATCGACGAGACGTTCACCATCGACCCGGAAGACGTCGAGAGAAAGGTCACGCCGCGCACAAAGGCGGTCATGCCCGTGCACATGCGCGGCATTCCCTGCGACATGGACCGCATCCTGGACGTTGCGCGGCGGCACAATCTGCTGGTGATTGAAGACTGTGCGCAGGCGTGCGGCGGCCGCTACAAAGGAGAGGCGCTGGGCTCGCTTGGCGATGTCGGCTGCTTCAGTCTGCAGCAATACAAGGTCATCACCGCGGGCGAAGGCGGCATGGTAGTGACGCATCGCCGCGAGGTATTCGAGCGCGCGGCAATCCGCCACGATTCCGCCATGTGCTTCTGGAATCCCGCCGACACCACCATCGGCCCGTTCCCCGGCGAAAACTGCCGGATGAACGAAATGGAGGGCGCGCTCGGTTGCGTGCAGTTCGGGCGCATGGACGCCATACTCGAACGCACCCGCGCGTTATACCGCCGCATCCACGAAGGCATCGCGGATTGCCCCGGTATAAGGCCGCGCCGTTCCCCGGACCCAGAAGGGGACTGCGGCATCGCGGTTGCTATCCTGCTCGAATCCGGCGACCGCGCCAGGCGTTTTGCGGAAGCGCTGAACGCCGAAGGGATCCCGGCGGCCAGCATTTACGACCGCGGCATTCCCGACCGCCATATCTACTGCTACTGGGAGTACGTGATGGGAAAACGCTCCAGCGACGCGCATGGCCGCCCCTGGACGTCACCGCTCCACGACCAGACGCGCGAGTACCGGCCGGACATGTGCCCCGGGACCCTGGATATCCTGGGCCGCGCGGTCATCATTTCTCTCGCGCAGACTTTCGAAGACCAGCACGCCGACTGGATCATCCGGGGTATCCGCAAGGTCGCGCGCGGCCTTCGATGACATTGCGGCCCGGCACTCGCCGCTACGGTATCGCCGCCTGTTCGCCGAGCCAGTTGCCGTAGGTCAGCATCAGCACCGCCGTGACGAGCACGACGATGGCCCCCGCGATGGCGGCGCGGGTGGGCAGGCGCCGGCCGTGCCACTCGCGCAACGCCACGCCTGCCAGGGCGCTGAACAGAATCAGCATGATCATGTGGATGGCCCAGCTGGAGAACTTGAACTGGCCCATGCGCACATGGCCCAGCCCGTAAAACAGAAACTGCGAGTACCAGAGGCAGCCGGTCAGCAGGGCCATGGCGTAATTCATCCGAAGCGCGCCCGGTACGGCGCCGGCGGGCTGCCGGAATTCCCCGAAGGTCTTCTGCCGGAATCCGAGCCACAGCGTGTACGCCAGAGTCGTGCAGAATGCGCCGGTGTTCGAGAAGATATACACCACGTTCATTTCCCAATGCCCCGCGCCGAACCTCGCCGCCGTTTCCGCGATGGGCTTGCCCGTGTCGTTAACCGCCACTCCGTAAATCGCCGACAGCACGCCCGCAAGCAGGCACAGCGCCAGGCCCTTGCCCAGCGAAAAAGTCCCCGTGGTTCCGGTTCCGGCGAGCAGCTCCTGCTCTTTCCAACGGCCCGCGACACCGCAGAGCAGCGTGCCCGCAAAACCGACCAGCATCCCGGTCATGACCCAGCTCGCGCCCTGCTTCTGAATCAACTCCTGCAGCGTGCCGCCAAGAATGGGCCCGGCGAGCGTGCCGAGCACGCACGAAATGCCAATCGCAATCGCGTAGGTCAGGGAGTATCCGATGTGTTTGATGGCGAGGCCGAACGCGGTTCCGCCCACGCCATAAACCACGCCCAGCAGGAACGTGATGGTCATGGCGTGTTTCGGCGCGGCGCTCAGCACCTGGCCCAGGTCGGGGATGGTCAGCCACGCGCCGGCTATCGGCGCGATGAGCCAGCAAATGGAAGCCTGGGCCAGCCAATAGGTCTGCCACGACCACCCGCGGAGCTTCTGTTGGGGCGTGTAGCACAGCGCGGCGGCGCACGCGCCAAAGGCATGAAGAAATGTTCCCAGCAGGGGGTTGTCGGCTACCATACCCATACTCCATCGTTATACAACCATCCCGACCCCCGGCCAGGCTATCAGCGGCCCCCAATCACGCAACCGGTCCTTCTTCCGCGTCAAATGCCCGCGTTTCTGCGCAGACGCGTCAGGGCGTCCACGGACTCCTTTGGAATGACGCCGCGCCGGTCGGGCGGCACATCGAGGAGAAGATTGACACCGAACTTGCGCGCCGCCTGGTGCAGGCCCAGCAGGACATCATCGCTCCGGGGCATGTCTCCTTCGACCCAGAACCATTCCTTGCCGATCGGGTCGCAAATCTCGCCCGGCATGTAGTATTCCTTGCCTTCGATTTCGCGCCATCTCTTGTATCCGCCCTCGGGCGGGAGGCTGCGCTCGATGGCGATGATGTCCGACGGCCACGCATAGTCCACGTTGTAGTTTTCCTGGTCCGAGATGCCGCTGTTCATCATGATGACCGTTTCGGGCTGGAGCGACGCAATGTGGTTGTAGAGAAAGGTGCGGTACCCGCGCCCGAGCGCGCCGGGAATGTCGATCCACGTTTCGGCGATAGGCCCGTACTGCGTGAGCAGTTCCGTGACCTGCGCGGTCTGAAAGGTCTGGTAGGTTGACGTGGTGTAGCAATCCTGGCCATCGGACCACGTGCGGCTGCCAAAGCGGTTGTGGTTGTCCCACGAACAGTAATAGAACCCCGGCAGCACGCCCTTGTCACGGCAGGCGGTGACGAACTTCTCGACCACGTCGGTCTTGTCCGCGCTGTTCGCGACGGAGTAGTCCGTGTGCTTCGTGGGCCACAGGCAGTGCCCCGCGACGTGTTTGGTCGTGAGCACGGCGTATTTCATGCCCGCGTCCCGCGCCACGGAGACCCACTGTCCGACATCGAGGGCCGTGGGCGCATAGAGCGACACCGGGTCATTGCCGCTGGGCAATTCCTTTCCGACAAAGGTGCTCATGCCGTAATGGAGGAACATGCCGTAGCCGAGCGCCTCCCACGCCTGCAGCGCTTCCACGCCGAGCCGCTGATTGCCCTGTTTTGCGTCCGCCGCGGCTGGGGGCGCGTCCGGCGCGCGCCCGTCCGCCCGCGCGGCAGCCGCGCCCGCGGTGGCGGCCGCGGCAACCGTTGTGGTTGCCAGGAAATGCCTTCGTGAACAGCCCCTTCTTGGTTTCATGGCCTGGTCCTTTCCGGGAGTGCGATTCCCCATCTGCGACAACCCATGTCCGGCACGCTCCGCGCCGCTATTGTGCAGTTGCGGCCGGAGTCTATCAACTCGGCGCGTCATTCGGCGCTTCGCGCAGCAGGCGCACCCGCCGGTGGCGCGGCTCAGTCAACCGGGCCGGGACGGCGAATCCGCGGCGCATGCTTGATCTTCGGGCGAATGGCCAGCCATTCGACGCCCTGAAATTCCGGGTCGTCGATAGCGCGTATCTCTTCCGCGCCGCGGTACGGGCACATCGTATCGACCCACACAATGAGCCGCAGCAGGCTCACGGGGTCCACGCGGACCTCGTGATGTTTGCCGCTGGACGCCATCTCGATGAGGCGGCTGTTGTACGAGAGGCAGGTCATTGGCGGCGGCGTGACGTACGCGGCCGGGTCCGTTGTGCCGTAGGCCTCGACCATCAGCGTGTTCGCGATGCCCCAACCGGGCGGCGGCGTCTCGGGCGCGGCATAGGGCGCGCCCCACGTTGGCCGCCCGATCAGCGTAAGATATGGCTCCGTGAAAACGGGCGCGCTGGGGCGCTCGGTCAGGTCGAGCGTCTTGCGCGCTCCGCCGTCGCCCTGGTGGCATTTCCCGCAATACCGGTCGAGCACGGGTTGCACGTAGCGGGGATAACTGACCGTGTCGTCTGACCAGGGTGGCGGCGCGATGTCCTGCGGCTCGCGCGAGAAAGCGATCGCCTGGCCCGCGACCACGGGGGTGCGGCTGTGCGACTCGTGACAGCCGAGGCAGCCGCGCCGTTCCCCCGGCATGACATTGACGAAGCTGCGCATCGTCTGCAGCGCGCGCTGGTTCTCGTCGAGCAATTGGAAGTGGAGCGCCATGCCCGCCGGGGCCTTGAACGCAACGGAACCGTCGTCTTCGATGCGCACCGTGCCCAGCATGCGCTTGACCCCTTCCGACTGCACCGCGGAAACCACGGGGCCGGTCGAGATGTAGGGGCGCTGGTACCAGTAGGTGTACGTCTTGGGTTCGATGTTGAGAATACGCAGATAACGGGCCCTGCCCTGCAATTCGGGCGGCGCGCCGTGATATACGTTGCCGGTGTAGATCACTCCGTCCCGCGGGCGCTCCCGGTCCTCGGCGTTCGGCCACATGACACGGTCCGCCAGCACGGGAGGACGCGAGCGCGGGCGCAGCGGCATCGCGTGAAAGATGTTGTTCACGCCCTCGTAGATCAGTTCGCGGTTGCCGTCCGTGTCCATCAGATACAGCCGGAACCTGCCGTCCCGCTGCGCGGAGACCAGGAAGTCACGTTCGCTGAGCGGGTAGGGGCTGTAGTAAGCGGGATACTCGCCGCTGGCGTGGTAGGCGGGCGATTCAACAGGGTCGACGGGGCCGTTGCCGCACTCGGGCCACGGCACGTCCGCGGTGACCTTTGTCAGTCCCAGCGGGAAGTTGAAGCCCTGCGCGGGATCGAGAATGCCCACCGAGCCGCTGAACCAGTTGTGGTGCGCGCTGCCGGTGAACAAGACGCGCGTGCTGCCCGGTATGCTGCGCGCATCCTTCATGAGGTCCGGCCAGACACTCTGGTTGCCCCAGAGCGTGCTGACCTGCGTGCCGTCCGGGTTGATGGTCCAGAGCTTCTGCGCGCGCCAGAGCGGTTTGTCCGTGTATTCCCAGCGCGTATAGAGGATGCGCCCGTCGTTCATGACCGAAGGCAGGTAGTCCGGCTCATTATTCGACGAGATCAGGTAGATGTTGCGGCCGTCGCGCTCCGCGCGCGCGAGCACGAACGCGTTCGTGGGCGGCATGCAGCGCACATACGTGTGCCCCCGCGTGGTCGAGAAGAGCACATGCCGTTCATCGGGCAGATAGATCGGGTCAAGGTCGTCGTAGGGGCCGTCCGTGAGTTGCGTGCAGCCGCTGCCGTCCACGCCAACCTCGTAGAGGTGGAACGACTTCTCGTTGTGCGGCTTGAAACAGATGAGGAGCCTCTGCGCGTCGTGCGAAACGTCGAAACGCCAGAACGAACCGTGCAGCGGCGGCTGCGGCATGATCCGCGAAACGCGGCCGTCCGGGCGCAGCCCGTCCAGCGCCAGGATGCGCGCGCCGGGCACCGCCATGTACCCGAGGCGGTGGCGCGTTTCGTGCTGCCATTCGCTGCCCTGTGGATAGGGCATGTCGACGAACACGACCCGGTCAAAATCGACGGCCGGATTGAGGAACATCACGCGCCGTTTCACTTCGCGGACACGGAAGTAGAGCACCTTGTCAGGCTGCGACAGGCCAGTTGCCTGCCCTTCGAGACCGTTCAACTCGAGCCGCTCCGCGGAAAAGTCGCGCATGCCTGGAAACTGTCCTTCGATGCGCTCCGTCAGTGCGCGGGTCCATGCGATCTCCGCACGGATGCGGTCCGGGTCCGGGTTCTGGTTCGCCTGATGCATCCAGTCGCTTTCCAATACGGCTCGCGCCTGTGCGGCATCGAGATCGCGAGTCTCCGGCGTTTCCGGCTTGACATAGGGCGCAACCGCTTCGTGCATGCGCGGGCGGAACTGTATGCGCCGCCCGGCCTCGAGGATCAGGTCTGGCCACTCGGGCGAAAACCGCGCGGCCGGGCCACGGGCCTTCAACCCTTCAAATTGCGCGCGTATCCTCTCCGCCTCTCCCCAGCGTCTCGCGTCCTCCGGCGTCTGCTTGCCGATCTGATATTCGGTCAGCGGCTTGTACTCCAACAGCAGGTCCATGAGCTGCTGCGCCTGGCGCACCTCGAACCGTCCCCGGCCCGCCAGCAGGTATTCGAGCGGGCTTGCACCCGTGTATACCGCGTACTCGGCGCATTCCCGTGGAAACCTGGCGCGCATCAGCCGCAACACCGCGTTGCCCACTTCCGAGTCCACGGGTTCGGCCCGCTCCGCGATCTGTTTCCTGGTAAGCGCGAGCGTTTCGGCGAAGGACGCGCCTGAAACCAGCGTTTCGCTCGCGGCGGCGTCCATTTCTTGCAGAAACGCGGCCACTTCCTTGCTGCCTTCCGCGAAAAGGGCGGCGACCCTGTCGCCGGGCAGCGCGGAAGCATAAATACGCAGGTCGTCGAGCCTGCCCTCGAAATGCTCGTTCGCGCCGCCGCTGGACCCAATATAAGCGGCGACGGACGGATCGATCGCGACGACGCCGGGCCGCTCCAGTTCCTGCACCAGCCTGCCGTCCAGGTACACGCGCATGAATGCGCCATCGAACGTCGCCGCGCAATGGTGCCAGTTGCCATCCAGCAACAGCGCAGGGTCCACCGGCGCGTCGCATTCGAGATAGCCGCCGATATCCAGCCCGAGCGACAGTATCGAACCGCCCCCTTGAAACGAAAAGAGCACGCGGTGCTCGTTTTCCTGCCGGAAAATCTCGCGGAAGCCATCCAGCGTGGCGGGCAAGACCCACGCACAGAGGGAGACCGCCTCGAGTTCAGGCCGGCCAAAGCCGGTCACGCGCAGCTGGTGCTGGCCGCGCAGCGCGAGCGCATCCCCGTATACGCCCCGTTTCGAGGAAGGCCGCTCGCCCCCGGCGGCCTCCGTATTCGTGCTGCCCGACTTATCCGCAAGAAGCTGCGCCTGCCCGCCGTCGAAAGTCCAATGCGCCAGCAACGGCCCGCACTGCGCTTCGTCCGCCGCCGCGGCCCCGAACAGCGCAAGCAGGACGCCGGCCAGTACGTGCCGCATCGAAGACAGTCCGCAATACAACCGCATGAGCGCATACCCTTTTTTGGTTATCCGGCCATTGCCGCCGCATTATAGACCCGCCGCGTCCGCGGATGCCCTATCTGTTTTCGATGTTGCCGCCGAGCCGGACAAGGCCGGCACGCTCCCGGCAAGCGGAAGACCGGAGAGATGCCTGTTTTGAACCGGGCAGGCCGTTGCAATCAAGCCCGCGTTCTGATTAAATGCCGGGCATATTTGTTTCTGCCGCGGCGGGGCGCTGACTTCCGCACGGCCACGCCTGCCCATCAGGGACGCAATAACTCCGGGGAAAAGTTTGCATGAATGAAGCAGCCGAATTCACGCGGCTCGACGGCGTCGTACTAGTGGGATACTTCGTGGTTATCTTGCTGTTCGGCGTGTGGGTTGCGCGCCGTGTGCGCAGCAGTAACCGCTACTTCCTCGGCGACCGCAAGCTCCGCTGGTGGATCATGGTCGGCCAGGCGTTCGGCACCGGCACGCATGCGGAACACCCCGTCGCGCAGGCGGGCGCGACATGCGAGTTCGGGTTCGCCACCATCTGGTACCAGTGGAAGAACATGCTTATCACGCCGCTGTATTGGCTGTTCGCGCCTTGGTACCGGCGAAGCGAACGGACGACCATCGGCGAGATCGTCGAGGACCGCTACGGGCGTCGGCTCGCGATCGTCTACACGATCTTCGCCATCGCCTACTTCGTGTTCAACCAGGGCGCCATGCTCAAGGGCGCGGGCAAGGCCATTTCCGTGGCAACGGGCGGCGCGGTCGTCTCGCCGAACGAAGTCGTGTTCGCCATGACCGTCGCGTTCATCATTTACAGCTTCTTCGGCGGGCTCATCGCGTCCGCCTACACCGATTTCGTCCAGTCCTTCCTGATCATCACCTTGTCCGTCATGCTGATCCCCGCCGGTCTGTCCGCGGTGGGCGGGGTTTCCGGCCTGCACGCCAGCCTGCCGGAAGATTTCTTCACACTTTACAGCGAAGTCAGCGGCCTGACCGCGTTCACCATCGCGATGCTCGCGGTCAACGGCATCGTGGGCATCGTCGCGCAGCCGCACATGCTCTCCATGGCCGCCACGGGCAATACGGAACGCGCGGGCCGCGTCGGCCAGACCTACGGCAATTTCATCAAGCGCCTGTGCACGGTCGGCTGGGCGTTTACGGGGCTGATTGTTGCGGCGCTGCTCGTGCAGCGCGGGGCGGCGCTGCCGGAAGGCGAGGCGGCGTTCGGGTTCGCGTGCCGCGAATTCCTGGCGCCGGGACTGACCGGCCTGATGATCGCGTGTATCCTTGCCGCGAACATGTCGACCTGCTCGAACTTCATGGTCAATACCGGTGCGCTCTTCACGCGCAACCTGTACAAGGAGTACGTGAACCCCAACGCCAGCGACCGGCAACTGCTGATGATGGGCCGCCTTTCGGGCCTTGGCCTGACACTGCTCGGCATCCTGTTTGCCGTGGCCGTCGACCGCGTGCTGGACGCGTTTCTGTTCACGGAAACCATAGCCGCGCTCATGGGCGTCATGTTCCTCGGCGGCATGCTGTGGAAACGCGCGAACCGCTACGGAGCATGGGCGGCAACGGTCGCCTCTTTCGTCGTCTACTATGCGCTGAACTATCTCATGTCTTGCCGCTCCCCAGGCGGCGATACGGCCTTCACGACGCTCGCCGCCGCAGTTCAGGAACTCGTACACCGCACACAGGCCGGCGGCGCGCTGGCGTTCCTCGAGTCCGGCGCCGTAAAGCTCGTGTACCCGTGGAAACCGGGTCCGTTCGGGTGGGCTATGGTCGCGGGATTCGGCTCCCTCATTCTCGTGAGCCTGCTCACGCGCCCGGAAGATGCCGCCCGCATTGAACGCTTCTTCGACAAACAGCGCCGCTCCACCGACGACG
The DNA here is from genome assembly GCA_018005585.1 of Candidatus Hydrogenedentota bacterium. NCBI lineage: Bacteria > Pseudomonadati > Candidatus Hydrogenedentota > Candidatus Hydrogenedentota bacterium. The sequence goes on from JAGMZX010000125.1 coordinate 16,039, forward strand.
ACCCCGACCCCGCGACGGGACTTCGCCCCCTCGCCGCCGAACGCGGCCAGGACCTGATTCTGCTGGACCTGCCCGGCTGGTTCACGGCGGAACGTTGGCGCGGCTTTTTCCGCCGCTACCGCGAAGACCTCATCGGATTTGTCCTCGCCTGGCTCACCGTGGGACTGCTCATTTTCCTCGCCTGGGGCATCCTCCAGCTCGGCGCGTAACGCCAAGGACTTCTTGCGTGCGGATTCCGTGCAGCCTTTCCGGCTGCTCCTGAGCAGGCCCGGTTGCCCTGTGATTTCCGGGCTACGCTGCCCTTGAGGCCGCGGGTCTCCCGCTTCTTCTCTTGCAGACGCGGTCTGGTGCGTCGCGGCCACTTTGACCCCATGCCCCGCGTCTCGCGTTGCTTGCATTGTCCCGCAGCGCGGTTCAGAATCCGGTGCGTGGCCCGAAACATGTGGCATTGGGAAGGAAGGGAAGCTGGTCATGAACAAGACTGCAGGTTGCATCGCCGTGTGGATGGCGCTGATCGGGACGGCCGCCGCGCAGGCGCCGGCGCTGTTCGAGGATGTTCAGGCCGTCGCGCTGCCCAAGGGCACGTACGGATACCGCGGGATGCCGGGCACGTTGCTGGAACTGAAGGACGGCCGGATTCTGCTCGCCTATACGCGCATGCTGCCCGACGGCAATGCGGACGGCTCGGTGGCGGCGAAGTATTCTTCGGACCAGGGCAAAACCTGGGGCGAAGAATTCGTGCTGACGTCCGCGCCGAAACCGCAGGGTTCGGGGCGCTACTGCCACCCAAGCCTGTTGCGTCTGCAGAACGGCAATATCCTGCTGTCGTATATCTACGGGTCGCCCGCCCAGTTCCCGGCGTTGTTCGGACACAATTACTACAGGCTTTCGACCGACGAGGCGCAGACCTGGGGCGACCAACTTATCGTGACGCCGCATCCGGGCTACAACATCATCCACAACGACAAGTTCATCCAGCTTTCGACGGGGCGCATCCTCGCGCCGGTCGAATACGAAGTGAGTTTTACCAGCGGGGACCACGGCGGCTACGTGAGCTACACGGTCTATTCCGACGACGGCGGGTATAGCTGGTGGGAGAGCAAGAACATGGTAGACATGTTACCTGTCGAGGCGCAGGAGCCGCACGTCGTGGAGCTAAAGGACGGGCGTGTCCTGATGCTGATGCGCACGTACAGCGGCAGCGTGGCCCGGGCCTACTCGGACGACAAGGGCGAGACCTGGTCCCAAGGCGAGATGGTCCCCGAGCTTCCGCTTCCGCCCAACAGTTCGGCGCTGAATGTCAAGCGCATCCCATCGACGGGCGACCTGCTGCTCGTCCGTTCCAGCAGCGGGCCCAAAGAACCGCCGCACCGCCGCACGCCGTTCGTCTCGGTCATCTCGACGGACGACGGCGCGACATGGACCCACGAACGCGTAATCGCGGGCGACCCCGAGGACGACTACGGCTATCCCGGCCTTACGTTCGTGGGTGACATGGCGCTCGTCGTCTACCATCAGCGTGATGGCCTGCACGTGGCCCGAATCGGAGTGGACTGGTTCTACGGGAAGTGAGAAAAGGTTCTCCCGGATTCAGGGCGACTCGACCCCTGTGAAATCGGCGCGGGCCTCGAGTCAGGCATAAAATTGCGGCGTCCCCCCGCCCGAGCACAAGGCCCGCGCCCTCCGGCAACTCATGACGTTACCAGACACGCCCGGGCCTCCAAGACAGGCTTTCAGAAGGACGAGTGACCTGCTTGCAGTGGGAAGTGCAAGGCATGTCGAAAGGAATGGCGATGGCGCGCCTGCTGGGACTCGAACCCAGGGCCCTCGGCTTAGAAGGCCGA
>JAGMZX010000126.1 GCA_018005585.1 Candidatus Hydrogenedentota bacterium
CGGCCTACGAGACGACCGCGCCCCTCACGGACTTTGTCGTGGCGGGCCAGCCGGACAAACCCGCCGCGCCGACGCAGGCGTGGGTGTTCTGGTCTCCGGACGAACTGGTGTTCGCGTTCCGGTGCGAAGACGCAACGCCGGTCGCGAAAGCGCCCACGGCGAACGAAGACGACGTTGACCCACAGGACCGCGTCGAACTGTTCTTGTGGTCCGGGAAGCCCGAGGATACGTATTACTGCCTCGAAATCGCGCCGCTCGGCGCGGTGCACGACTATGCCGCACGGTTCTACCGGCGGTTTGACAGTGCGTGGTCGCCCGTAACGTGGCGGTTTGCCGCCCTGCCCGCAGCCGACGGCTATTGCGTCGAGGCGGCATTGAGCCGGGAGGCGCTGCGTCAATGCGGTCTCGCGCTCGAAGACGGCGCGCATTTCCGTGCCGGCCTGTTCCGCGCGGATTTTGCCTCGTGGGATACGGCATGTGCGCCGGACTGGATTTGCTGGGTGGACGCGCGCGCGCCGCAGCCGGATTTTCACGTCGCGGAATCGTTCGGTGTTTTCAGGCTAAGCGGCGCGAAGAGGGAGTGAACCATGCGGCGTGACTGGACCCGCATTGAAACCGGCTGCACCCGCCGCGCGTTTCTGCGCGCGGCGTGTTCGGGGCTCGCTTTGGCCGCCGCGGGGCCGATTGTAAGCAACGCGGCCGCGGCGGACATCGGGCAGGCGCGCTTCGCCACGCGTGGCGTCGTGCTGGTGCCGGAGGACCTGAGTCTCGCCGATTGGCCCGAGCACGCGGCGCGCGCAGGCCTGACTACTATCGGCCTGCACCATCCCACGTCGCCGCGCGCGGCCGCGGCATTCATCCGGTCCGAGCCCGGTCAGATGTTCCTCGACAAATGCCGGAGTCTGGGTCTGCACGTCGAGTACGAATTGCACGCCATGCGGGAACTGCTGCCGCGCGAACTCCACGCCGCGAATCCAGAGGTCTTCCGAATGAATGACCGGGGGGAGCGCGTGCCGGACGCAAATTGCTGCGTGAGTTCGCCCGGCGCCCTCGAAATCATTACGGGCAACGCGCTGCGTCTCGCTGAAATACTGCAGCCCACGACGGGGCGCTACTTCTACTGGGGCGACGACGGCGCGCCCTGGTGCCGGTGCCCCAAGTGCGGCGGCTATTCGGATTCCGAACAGGCGGTCTTGTTGGAGAATGCGGTGCTGAAAGCGTTGCGCGGCAGGGATTCGAAGGCGCAGTTGGCGCATCTTGCCTATCACAATACCCTGCCGCCCCCGAAGCAGGTGAAGCCCGACCCCGGCGTCTTTCTCGAATTCGCGCCCATCAACCGGCGCTACGATATTCCCTTTGCACAGCAGAGGGGCGCGGATACCGATTTCGGCCTCGAATCGCTCGACGCCAACCTCGAGTTGTTTCCCGCGGACACGGCGCAGGTGCTCGAATACTGGCTCGACGTGTCGCGCTTTTCCGGTTGGAAGCGCGGCAGTCTCACCAAGATCCCGTGGGACGACAACGTGCTACGTGCGGACCTTGCGGATTACGCGCGGCGGGGTATTCGTCACATAACGACGTTCGCGGCATGGATCGACGCGGAGTATGTGCGCCGTTTCGGCGAGCCGCCCCTGGCCGGATACGGCGCGGGCTTGATGCAGGGGACTGCACAGCCCTGACAGGAGATTTATCATGTTCCATCCCTTCACGCTTATAGGGGACTGGCACCAGCGGCCGCGCGCTTCGCGCGGGAGGCGTGTCTGTTCCTTCTCGCTCGCGCAACTGCTGGTGCTCCATGCCTGTTGTCTTCTCCTCGTGGAGGGAACGCCCCAGGCGGATTCGCCGGTACAGACCGCTGTGTCCCAATTGGCGACACGCCTGGCGGCGTCACGGGATGAGGCTGCACTGGCCGCGCTGGACGACGCCGCGATCCTGCAGTGCCTTACGCCGGAAGAGCGAGAGATTTTCGCTACCCAGCACTGGTGTTTCGATGTCGATACGCCCGCCGTGGTGTCCATCATGCGGCACACCGCGCAGGAGATCGTGCCGTTCTGGCTTGCGGATGCCGGGTTCGTCAAGACGCCGATGACGGTGCGCAACGAAGAGTATGAATACGAGGTGTGGCAGAGGACCTTCGACGCCGGGCGCGTGCTATTGGGCATCAACGGCTTTGACAAGCACCGCCCGCACTACTTCGTGGCCGTGGGGCCCAAGGATTCCGGGCCCGCGCCTCGCCTCGGCAACTTCATGCCGCCGGACCAGCGGGTCTTCGAAATGCGAGAAGGCGCGACCATCTATCACGATTGGCCGGAACTCGTGCTGACCGAAGTGCCCCCGGCGTTGCGGGGTCATGTGCTGCTTCCAACGATCCGCGGGCGCGCGCGCGAGGCACATCTCGTTGGCGCGTTCCGCAAGACGGAGTTTCCGGCCTCCGCGCAACCTGACCAGGTGCTGCTCACGTGGAGCGGTGACCCGCGGACCAGCGTGTCGGTCCAGTGGCGCGCTGCACCGGCGGTGGAAACGGGAATCGCGCGCTATCGCAGGGCGGACGCGGCCGCGGATGCGCCTTGGACGGAAACCACGGCGTCCGTGGAATTGCTGGAAGACGCGTTCATCACGAACGATCCGCGCGTGCGCCGGTTCACGGCGACGCTGACGGGGCTGCAGCCGGATACCGCGTATGCGTACATCGTGGGCGACCCCGCGCGAGGCGCGTGCAGTGACCCTGCCGGGTTTCGGACGGCGCCCGCCACGCGCGCGCCTTTCACGTTCTTGTTCTTGAGCGACACACACAATTCGCCCGCGGCAGGCGAACTGCTCGAGGCCGCCCTCAAACGCAACCCCGGCACGGCGTTCGCCGTGGTCTCGGGCGACCTCGTCGGCACCGGCCAATATCGCGACGATTGGGACAAGTTCTTTGCCCACTGCGCCTCGTTCACGAGGCAAAGACCGCTCATGCCGTCCATTGGCAATCACGACGCGATCGACGGGCTGGGCGCGGACCTGTATCTCGCGTCGTTCGACCTGCCGCGCAATGGCCCGCCCATGCTCGCGCCCGAACGCACCTATGCATTTGAATATGGCGACGCGCTTTTCCTCATGATGGACGTCACCGAGCCCATCGCGCCGCAGGCGGACTGGATCGATGCTCAGCTCGAAGGGAGCGATGCGAAGTGGAAGTTCGCCGTGCTCCATTTTCCGGCGCATTTCCCGGAGGACAGTGATCCCCAGATCCGCGACGCGTGGTGCCCTGTCTTCGACAAGCACCACGTCGATTTTGTTCTGTCGGGCCATGTGCACGACTACATGCGCTCGTACCCGATGCGTGGGGGGGAGATCGTGGAATCGCCGAAGGATGGCACGATCTACATGCTGACGATATCCCTGAACGACGGCGGGCCGATGCCGCCGAAGCCCGAATACGCGGCAGTAATGGAGAAGCCGGGCGTGGCGGTGACCGTCGTGTTCCGGGTCGAAAGGGACCGCGTCTTGTTGCAGGCCGAAGATGTGGCCGGCAAGGTCTACGACCGTTTCGTCGTGGAAGCGGAATAGCTGCGGGGCGTCCGCGCGCGGCTCAGGAATTAAAGGAATCGATATACGTCGCGAGCCATGCCCAGACCCGGCTTGCCGGGTACTTCGTAGGATAGCGGACAAAATCGACGTGGCCGTCCATATACAACACGTTACAGCCGCCGGGCACGTGATTGAAGGTGTTGTAGCCGCCGCGCGAGAGGGGCGGGCCGATGTGGTCGTAAGAGACCACGATGGTTGATTGAGCTTCTGCCGCGCTTGCGGGGTTATTGATGTCCGTAATCAGGAAGCGTTCGATGCCTTCCCGCAGCCGGTAGATGGTAACCATGCCGCGCGACTCGTGGTTGTACGGGGGAAAATCCTCGTGAAACACTTCATTGTGATCGTTCGGATTGAGCAGCACGGAGGCCAGGTCCAAGGCCAGCGCCATGGACGTGTCCACGCCCAGCACCGGGTCAAACATGTTGTCGTCCGCGTCGCCGATGAGATAATCCTGCGGTCGCAACGCCCATCCGACATAGATGTACGAAAACGCCGTCAAACCGCAGATATCGAGCTTGTCCGGCCCCTGATGGTAAACCGCGTGCTCGAAGACGCGCTGCGCGTCCGGGTCCGATGGACATAGAAGGATATTCAAGTCACTAAAATACTCAGGATACGTCTGTTCGCCGTCGAAACACAGGTTGGACATGTTCCAATCGGCGCACGCCCCCGATTCGCTCGACCGGATCTTCAATGTGGGGAATAGCCCGTCGTTCTCATTCGCATACATCTTGAACATGAGGCCGCATTCTTTGAGGTTGTTGGCGCAGCTTGCGCGGCGGGCCGCCTCGCGGGCGCGGGCCAAAGCGGGGAGCAGAATGGCCGCCAGAATGCCGATAATGGCGATGACGACGAGCAACTCGATCAAGGTGAAGCCTCTCGTGCGCATGACTGTGTACTCCTCGCGTGCCGAAACGTGGCTGCACCCCGTGCCCCCGAACGACGGCCTTTATGGTACCACACCTTCTCGCCGCAAATCCGGCCGTCTTCGCCCGCGAAATGACACGCCCCCGCGCCGTGTTACCCGTTACGTCACCGCGATGTTGGGCATAGCGCCGCGCATCGGGTAGAATCGCACCTCACGCAACGGAATGTTTCGTGCTGAAAGACCCATGATGAATGCTTCCGAGAAGAAGGCACTGGAATCCCTTTCTTGCGAGGTGCGTACGGACGGCCTGACGCGCCAGATCTACGCCACCGACGCGTCGCTGTACCAGGTCGTTCCGGAGGCGGTCGCGTTTCCAAAATCGGCGCGCGAGGCGGCGGAGGCAATACAGGCGGCGGTCGCAGCAAACCTGGCTGTCACGCCGCGCGGCGCGGGAACGGGCCTGGCGGGCGCCGCCGTTGGCGGCGGGCTTGTGCTCGAGTTGGCCCGCCACAACCGGCAGATTCTCGAATTCAACAAGGATGCGCGCACCATTCGCGTGGGCGCAGGCGTCGTGCTCGATCAGTTGAACGCCTATCTCCAGCCGCACGGGCTGTGTTTCGGGCCGGACGTCGCCACGAGTTCGCGCGCGACCATTGGCGGCATGATAGCGAACAATTCGAGCGGCGCGCGCGCCCCGATTTACGGTGTGACCATCGATCACGTACGTTCGCTCGAAGTGGCGCTGGCGGACGGGCGCGTCGTCGAGGTCGGCGCTGAAAAAGACGGCTTCCGGGAACATCTGGACGCCATTGATGCGCTCATCGCGCCGTTTTCGGACGAAATTCGCGCCCGTTTCCACGAACGCATCGTGAAACGGTGGCCGGGTTATGCCGTGGACCGGTATCTCCGGCATCCGCGGGACATGAGCAAGCTGCTGGGCGGCAGCGAAGGCACGCTTGCCGCGATCTTTTCCGCCGAATTGAATCTCGTGCCGATCCCAAAGAAGAAGGGACTTGGCCTGTTGTTCTTTGCTTCGGTCGAGGAGGCCATGCAGGCCACGGTGCGCCTGCTCGAACTGCAGCCGGCCGGCATTGAACACATTGACGACGTGCTTTTCGACCAGACGCGCGGACAACTGCAATTCAAGGCCGCGCGCGAATTGCTCGAACTCGATGCGAAGCCGTGCAAGGCGATCTTGCTCGTCGAGTTCTATGAGGACGACCAGGACAAGTTGCATGCGCTTACCGGAATGAACCTGGGGCTGCGCTCGTATATCTGCAAGAACGCCGGCGAGATGGCGCACGTTTGGAACATGCGCAAGGCGGGGCTGTCGTTGCTGTCCGGTTGCGCGGGCGCCGCAAAACCGGCGACGGGCGTCGAGGATGTGGCTGTACCCACCGGCAAATTGCCGGATTTTGTCGCGGGCGTCCGCGAATTGCTCGGGCCGCTCGGGCTTGAAGCGTCGTACTACGGCCACGCCGCGGCGGGACTCCTGCATATCCGGCCCGTCGTTGACTTGCACAAGGCGGAGGACATCGCGAAATTCCGGCTCGTCGCGGAAGGCATCTCGAAATTAACGCGGCAATTCAACGGCTCGATTGCCGCCGAGCACGGCGTCGGCATTGCGCGCGCGGAGTTCCTGGAAGAGCAGATCGGCGCGGGGCTCATCGGCCTGATGCGGCGCATCAAGGCGCTCTTCGACCCGAAGAACGTGATGAACCCTGGGAAGATCTTCCCGGACGGCGCGCGTATCGACCGGGACTTGCGCCAGGGGCCGGAAGTGCGCATCGACGTGCCGTTCGTGCCCGTGCTCGCGTTCGCAGCGAAAGACAAGAGCTTTGCCGGCAATCTCGAACAGTGCAACGGCTGCGGCGGCTGCCGCAAGGACACGCCGACGATGTGCCCGACGTTCATCGCGATGGGCGAGGAGATCATGTCGACGCGCGGGCGCGCGAACGCGATTCGCGCCGTGCTCGAACACCGGCTGGACACACACGCGCATCCGCTCGACTCCGCCGCGCTGGAAGAAGCGCTGTGCTATTGCCTGTCGTGCAAGGCATGCGCGGCGGAATGCCCGTCGAACGTGAATATGCCGCTGCTAAAGGCCGAACTGGTCCACGCGCGGCAGGAAAAGAACGGGCTGTCGCTTGCGGAGCGTCTGTTCAGCCGCGTGGACCAATTGGGCCGGCTCGGTACGATGCTGCCAAGCCTTGCAAACGCCTCGCTGCAGTGGCGCTGGCTGCGCAAGCTCATGGAAGCTACCATCGGCATCGACGCGCGGCGTCCGCTGCCGCCCTATGCGGACGAACCATTCGACCGCTGGTTCACGAAGCGGCCCATACCGGTGGCGGGCAAGCGCGGGCGCGTCATCCTCTGGAACGACTGCTTCTGCAACTACCACGAACCGAACATCGGCCAGGCTGCGGTGCGCGTTCTCGAGGCGGCCGGTTGCGACGTCGTTGTGCCGCTCGGGCATGGCTGTTGCGGGCGGCCCGCGTTCAGCATGGGCCGCATCGACCTCGCCGCATCGTTCGGACGCGAGAACCTGAAGCGGCTGCGCGCGTCCGGCGACGCCATCGTCTTCCTCGAAGCGTCGTGTTTCAGCATGTTCGTCGAGGACTACCGCGAACTCCGGCTTGACGGCGCGGAGGACGTGGCGCAACGCTGCTTCCTGTTCGAGCAATTTGTCGAAAACCTGTTCGCCAAGGAGCCGGACGTGCTGAAATTCCGCGATGCGCCGTGCGTAACCGCCATTCACGCGCATTGTCATGCGAAATCGCTGACGGATACCGCCGTGATGCCGCGCCTGGCGAGGCGTATCCCCGGTAACGACGTAACGCTGCTCGATACGGGCTGCTGCGGCATGGCCGGCGCCTACGGCGCGCAGAAAGGCAAATACGATGTTTCCGTGAAAGTGGCCGAGCCGCTTATTACGTTGTTGAACGCCCTTCCCGAAAATGCGCGCGTGGTTGCGTCCGGCACGAGTTGCCGCCACCAGGTCGGCCACCTCACGCCGCGAAAACCGCTGCACATGGCCGAATTGCTTGCGCTGGCGCTCGCGGACTGACGCGCGGCGGCGTCAGTCCTCTTCGTACAGCCGGTCCTCGGTGATGATCTCGTAGCGGTAGCCCTGTTCGGTCAGGAATAGCTGCCGCTTGACGCTGTAGTCCTGGTCGCAGGTGTCGCGCGTGACAACGGAGTAGAACCGGGCGAGGCGTCCATCGCTCTTGGGCCGCAGAATGCGCCCAAGCCGCTGTGCTTCCTCTTGCCGCGAACCGAACGTGCCCGAGACTTGGACGGCCACGTTCGCATCGGGCAGGTCGATAGCGAAATTGGCGACCTTCGAGACGATGAGCAGCTTGATCTTGCTCGTTCGGAACTCGTGGTAGAGCCGTTCCCGCTCGCGGGTCGGCGTGCGCCCGGTGATCAACGGCGCCTTGAAATGCTTGGCGAGCATCTTCAACTGGTCCAGGAATTGGCCGATGATCAGGACGTTGTCCCCGGCGTGCCGCTGTGCCAGGAATTCGCAGATGTGGCGTTTGACCGGGTTCGTCGAGGCGATGCGGAACTTCGTGCGCTTGTCGGCGATGGCATAGCGATAGCGTTCGTCGTCGGGCAGTCGCGTGCGGATTTCCGTGCACAGGGCCTGGGCGATCCAGCCCTGTTTCTCGAGAACCTTCCACGGCACGTCGTACTTCTTCGGGCCAATGAGGCTGAACACGTCCTCCTCGCGGCCATCCTCGCGCACGAGCGTCGCGGTGAGGCCGAGGCGGCGCCGCGCCTGCAACGAGGCCGTTGCGCGGAACACGGGCGCGGGCAGCAGATGCACCTCATCGTAGATGATCAGGCCCCAGTTGCCCTGCTCGAACAGGCCGAAATGAATGAACGGGCCGTCCTTGACCTTGCGGTATGTGAGCACCTGGTATGTCGCGATCGTGATGGGCCGGATTTCCTTCAGGTCGCCGCTGTATTCGCCGATCTGGTCTTCCGGCACGTTCGTCTTGTCGAGCAGCTCATTCTTCCACTGACGCAGCGCGACGGTGTTCGTGGTCAGCACCAGCGTCTGCGTCTGGGTCGCGTTGATAACGCCGATCGCGACAATCGTCTTGCCCGCGCCGCAAGGCAGCACGATCACGCCGCTGCCGCCCCGGTTCGACCCGCTCGCGTAAAATGCGTCCACCGATTCCTTCTGATACTGCCGCAGCGCGAAATCGCGCCCGCTCAGCGTTTGCCCGCGCAGTCCGAGCGAAAGCGGCGCGCCCGCCACGTAACCGGCAAGGTCTTCCACGGGGAAGCCGAGCTTGACCAGCGCGCACTTGAGGTTGCCCCGCTCCTCGGGCTTGACGAAGATGCGCTTGCCGTCCGGCGACCCCGTCACATACGGGCGGACCGTCTTCTGGTTCAGCAGTTCCATGACCAGGAGCGAGTCGTCCGATTCGAGGACTAGCGGCCCGTCCGGCGACTTGTACAGTTTTAGCCGGCCATACCGGCTGATGTTGTCCTCGATCTCCGCCGTGATGTTCTGCGGGATGTCGTATTTGCTGTACCGGGCGAGTCCCTCGAGAACCTCCCGTGCGGTGAACCCCGCGGCGGCCGCGTTCCAAAGCGACAACGGCGTGATCCGGTACGTGTGGATGTGTTCGGGCGACTTGACCAGTTCCGCAAACGCGGCGAGGCAGTCGCGCGCGTCCTCGAACATGGGGCCGTCCGTTTCGAGCAGCACGGAACGGTCCGACTGCACGATGACCGGTTTGTCATTGCCGTTCGACATACGGGGGTACTCGATGCTCCGGGGAATCAGACGATACCAAGGACTGCATCGGGCAGTGTAGCAAATAGGGCGGCAAAAGCACAGCGCACGGGGCGGCCGCGGACGCGGACGAAACGCGGTGAGGCCTGCTGGTGGGCTTTGCGCGCGGTCCAGGCGCCGCTCAGCCTGTGGCGCCCGCTCAGGGAGCGTCGCGGCGCTTGGCGCGCTCGGCGCGGCGCTGGATGCGTCTGCGGCTGGCCATGCGCACGCCGAACCGTACCGTGCGCGGGAAGTGGCGGTTCAGGAACAGCGCCAGTCTTCCGGCCTTCGTAAGCACGAGTTCCGGTTTGCGCCGGTACAAGGCGTTGACGATCTGGCGCGCGGCCTTTTCCGCGGGCAGGACGAACCGGGGCGAAGCCGGGTCGGGTTTTGCAGTGTACATGCCCTGGTTGTTGACGCTGCGGATCTCGCTGGCTACGAGCCCGGGATTGACCAATGTGACGGATACGTTCTTCACCGCGAGGTCGTAGTAGATCGCTTCCGTGAACCCGACGACGGCGAACTTGCTTGCGCAGTAGGCCGATGCGGCGGGCATGGCCATGCGGCCCATGACGCTGCCGATGACGCCGAGGCGGCCTTGGCTGGCCTCCAGGTGCGGCAGCACCGCGTAAACCGTGTCGATCACGCCGAACACGTTCGTGTCGAGTTGACGCCGGTAATCGTCCGGGGAAAGCGCGTTGATGACGCCGTCCACATAGAAGCCTGCATTGGCCAGCGCCACGTCGACGCCGCCGAACGTCCCGGCCGTTTTCGCCACGGCGGCGTCGAGGCTCGCGCGGTCGCGCACGTCGGCCACGAGCGCCGCGGCCGTGCCGCCTTCGGCCTCGATGGCGGCCTTGACGCTTTCGAGCCGGTCCGCGCGGCGCGCTACGAGTGCGACCATCGCCCCCTGCCGGGCCAGTTCGCGCGCCACCGCCGCGCCGATACCCGAGGACGCGCCCGTGATGAACGCGGTTTTTCCGCGGAAACGTTGCGTCATAAAAGGATTCTCCAGGAGCGCCTCAAGGGCAAGTGACCATTATAGCAACCCGGGCCATCCATAAGCAGGCCCGATTCGTATCGCCGCGGCGCGGTCTTTCCTCACCGGGACATCCCGGAATTGCGCTTCTATTCCCGTTCGGGCCTCATCCTTGACCACGGCGTTGACCAATCGCCGCGGACGCATATAAGATTGGGCGCTGTGGTCGCAATGTCTTTATGGACTTGGGGAACCTGAATGATGGACACGCAACGGTATCGTGAACTGCTCGCGCATTTTCCGAAGGTGCGCGTGCTGGTCGTCGGCGACATCTACCTGGACGAGATGGTCGAGGGCGCCGTGACGGAGGTGAGCCTCGAGGCGCCTATCCCTGTTTTTGAGGTTCATGAACGGCGGCATAACCCGGGCGCCGCGGGCAACGCGGCCTGCAACGCCGCCGCGCTCGGGGCCACGACTCACATGATCGGTGTCATAGGAACCGACATGAACGGCGAGATCGTGCGCCGGGAGTTCGCGGCGCGCGGCGTGGAGACATCGGGCGTTGTCGTGGACCCGAGCCGCCCCACGAGCACCTACGGCAAGCTGCGCGCAGGCGGGCACAATATCCCGACACAGGAAATCCTGCGCATGGACACGCCGCGCCCGAAGCTGATCACGGGCGCGGTGGAAGAGCAGGTCTGCGCCAATATCCGCAAGCTTGCCCCGGAAGTCGATGCCATCATGGTCGGGGACCAGGTATCTTCGACCATTACGGACCGGGTGCTGGACACGGTCCGCGAGTGCGCCGCGAAGCACGGGCTTTTCACGCTGGCCGATTCGCGCGCGCGCGCGGGCATGTTTCGCGGCATTGACGTCATCAAACCGAACGACAAGGAGGCCGCGCTGGCCTCGGGCGTGAGCATCGTGGACGACGGCAGCCTCTGCGAGGCGGGCAAGAAACTCCTGGGTATCGCGCGAAATGTGCTGATCACGCTCGGACCCAAGGGCATCATGGTGTTTGGCCAGGACGGTCTTGTCGAGAATGTGCCGGTGCTGCCGTGCAGCGTGGTGGACGTGACCGGCGCGGGCGACACGGTGGCCGCCGCGGTGACGCTGGCCATGTGCTCGGGCGGCGCGCTGCTCGAAGCGGCCTTTCTCGGCAACGCGGCCGCGGGTATTGCCGTCGGACGCGAGGGGGCGGTTACGGTTTCGCTTGCGGAACTCGAGACGCTTCTGTTCAGCGAGCGGCGCTCGGCCAAGGTGAAGACGGCGGAAGAAATGAAGCCCATCCTCGAGGAATTGCGCCGCAAGGGCAAGCGCATCGTGTGGACGAACGGCTGCTTCGACATCCTGCACGTCGGGCACATCACGTACCTGATGCATGCCAAGCAGAAGGGCGACGTGCTTATCGTCGGTCTCAACAGCGACGCATCGGTCCGTGAGAACAAGGGGCCCAGCCGGCCCGTGATCGGCGAGCAGGACCGCGCGGTCGTGTTGTCGGCGCTGGAATGCGTGGACTACATCGTCATTTTCGACGGCAAGACGCCGATGCCGCTGCTCGAGGCGCTCAAGCCGGACGTCTACGCCAAGGGTGGCGATTACACGCTCGGCACCATCGTGCAGGAAGAGCGCCGCCTGGTCGAGGGCTACGGCGGCGAGATTGCCATCATTCCCGGCGTCGAGGGCCATTCCACCACGGCCATCATCAACCGCCTGACCCAAGAACAATGAGCGCGGTGGCGCGGACCCCGCGTCCCGCGCGCCGCTGCATCGGAACCGGCCGGAGCATTCGCCGCGACCATGCCGCATCTGCATCGATTCCATATCGCGCCGGACACGCCCGGCGGCGGGGAAATCGCGCTGCCGCCGGAAGAGGCGCATCACGCGATCAAGGTGGTGCGCCTGCGCGAAGGTGATCTCGTGAGCCTGTTCGACGGCCAGGGCCGCGAATGGACCGGCGCCGTTGCGCGGCTCGGGCGCCGCGAGGTCGTGATATCCATCCGCGAGGAACGCCGCGCGCCGCGGCCCGGGCCAAGGCTCACGCTTGCGCAAGCGTGGCTGCACCAGGAAAAGGCGCTCGAATTGCTGGTGCGCACTGGCACGGAACTCGGCGTGGACCGCTTTCTCTTTTTCCGCGCCGCCCGTTCCGAACGGCCGCCCCGGCTCAATCCCAAGTGGATGCGTCTCGCGGTCGAGTCGTGCAAGCAATGCGGGCGGCTCTGGCTGCCCGAATTCGCGGTAGCGGAGACTCTGGCCGGCGTGCTGCGCGATGCGCGCGGCGACCTGCTCGTCGCGGCCGTCGATGCCGAACCCGTGCCGCTCGCGCAGGCGTTGAGCGGCGGCGACACGACGCTGTTGATCGGCCCCGAGGGCGATTTCACGCCGGAGGAGGTGCGCGCGGCGCTGGGGGCCGGCGCACGGCCCATCAGCCTTGGCGCAACCACGTTTCGCTCGGAGATTGCGGCCATCGTCGCGACCGCGCTGGTGCAGCACCATCTCGGACGGTTGGGGCCAAGCTCGCGGTAACGCCGGGGACCTCCTCTCCGCGCATTCCGCGGAGAGAAGATGTTTCCCGGCTCGCGGTCAGGCGATTGTTTCCAGAGGCGGCTCGATGTTGCCGCGTATGACGCCGCCGCGCACCCGTGTCGGCGCGGCCCATTTCACGCCGTTGCAGATCACCTGCAGCACGTCTTCCTGATGGTAGATAGGGAAGGTCTCGTGGCCTGGGCGGAAGTAGAAGACCTTGCCGAGCCCGCGGTGCCAGCAGCAGCCGCTCCGGAACACGTCGCCGCCCTGAAACCAGCTGATGAATACGAGCTGGTCCGGCTGCGGGATGTCGAAATGTTCACCGTACATCTCCGCGTGCGGGATTTCGAGGTATTCGGGCAGCCCGTCGGCAATCGGATGCGCCGGGTCGACGACCCAGAGGCGCTCGCGCTCGCCCACGCCCTTCCACTCGCGCCATTTCAGCATGCAGCCCGTGCCCATGAGCCGCCGGAACGGCTTGGACATGTGGCCCGAGTGCAACACGACGAGGCCCATGCCGTTCAGCACGCGATCCTGCACCTTCGCCGCGTTCTCGTCCGTCACCCGGTCATGCGCGCAGTGGCCCCACCAGGTCATCACATCGGTCGCGTCCAGGATATCGTCCGAAAGCCCTTGCGCCGGGTCGTCGAGTTCGACGCAACGCACCGAAGCAATACCTGGCTGCTTCTCGAGATAACGACCAATCGCGCGGCCCATGCCGTCGGGATACAGCTCCCTGCAGCGCGGCAATTCCTTTTCATGAATGCCCTCATTCCAGATCGTCACGCGGATCCCGGTGCTCATCCTGACTGCTCCTTTCGACGAGGCTCGCGCCCCTCTTCATGGAAAGAACCATTCTAGGGAGCGCGTTGCCGTCAAAACAAGGACTACTTGAAAGTTGATTCCGGTACGATCGAGAATCACACCCGTGCCCGCGCCTGTAAACAATTAACCGAATCGGAGTAGAGGCATGCATAACCCGTTGTCAAGACGCGAATTCCTGCACACGGCGGCGGCCGGGGCCGGCGCGGCGGCGCTCGGAGGCGCGCTGCCGGTCTTTGCGCAAACGCCCAAGCGCAATTTCGGGATCTCCCTGGCCTTCTGGTCGCTGCACCGGATGGTTGGCCGGAGGGAAGGGCAGACACCCGCCACCGACGTGCCGAAGATCGCGAGGAACGAGTTCGGCATCGACGCCGTCGAACTCGTGAACCAGATGCTGGCGTCTGACGAGAAACCGTACCTGGACGAGTTGGCCCGGGCGGCCTCGGCGGAGAACGTGAAAATTCTGCTCATCATGGTCGACGGCCAAGGCGATGTAGGCTCGCGCAGCGAGAACATCCGCAAGCGCTGCGTGGACAATCACAAGAAATGGATCGACATCGCCGCGGATTTCGGCTGCCACTCGATCCGCATGAACTGGGGCGGCGCGCCAAAGGACTTCCTTGCGAACACGGAGGAACTCCAGCGATTCATCGACGTGTCCGTGCCCGGTTTTCAGGCGTTGTGCGAATACGGCGACACGAAAGACGTCAACGTGTTGCTTGAAAACCACTGGGGCCCGTCTTCTTACCCCGGCATCGTCGAGAAGCTTGCCGCGGCGATCAACCATCCGCGTTTCGGCATGCTGCCCGATTTCGGCAACTTCCCGGAGGATGTGGACCGATACGACGCCATCGACCGGCTGATGAAATACGCGAAAGCGGTGTCCGCCAAGTGTTACGACTTCGACGACGCGACCGGCGAGGAAACGAAGCTGGATTTCGGCCGAATCATCGAGACGGTGTGCGACAAGCACGGCTACACCGGCTACATCGGCATCGAATACGAAGGCGACCGCCTCTCCGAGCGCGACGGCATTCTCGCGTGCAAGAGATTGCTCGAACGGTTGCGCGGCTGACCGCCGCAAGTTGAGCCCGGCCGCCGGCGCGCTCGCGGGGCCGGTTCCCCGGAACCCGGCGCGCCCCGCGGATAGTACGCCGGGCCTTTTTCGGGTATAATCGCGAACATTCGCGCCCCCGCATGTGGGAAAGGGGGCGCGAGTTACCAATGAGGGTGCATGTCTCATGCCTTTGGACCCGTTGACTCCGTACGGCAACCGGCCGATGGTCACGCCAATTGTGAATGCGGTGAACTACGAATACGCCTCGTTCGAGGTGTTGCGGCAGATCACCGAGGGGGAAGTCGAGGGCTACACCTACCACCGGGACGACAACCCGACTGTGCGCGAGGTCGAGCGGAAGGTCGCCGCGCTGGAGTGCGCGGAGGACTGCGTCGTGTGCACGACGGGCATGGCCGCGTGCACGATGGTCTACCTGACCTATCTGAGCGCGGGCGACCACCTGATCATCTTCCACGACACGTACGGCGCGAACTACAAGGTTGCGCTGATCCTCGAACGGCTGGGCATCCAGATTACATGGCTCGAGGGCGAGGCGGCGGGCTGTATCAACGAGGTGATCCAGCCGAACACGCGAATGATCATGCTGGAAACGCCGAGCAATCCGCTCTGCAAGGTCATCGATATCGCGGCGGTGTGCGAGGCCGCTGCGGCGTCGGGCGCCATGGTCGTCGTCGACAATACCTTCGCCACGCCGTACCATCAGAGGCCCCTGGCGCTGGGCGCGCACATGGTCATTCACAGCGCCACGAAAGCGCTCGGCGGCCACAACGACATCATGGCCGGCGCCATCGCGTGCTCCAAGACGCATTACGACGAACTCTGGTTTACGCGCCAGGCTATCGGCACGACGCTCGACGCCTACTCCGCCTTTCTGCTCGACAGGGGCCTGAAAACCTTCGAATTGCGGGCCGAGGCCATGGCGCACCGCGCGCAACGCATCGCCGAGATGCTGGCCGGGCACCCGAAGATCTCTCGCCTGATGTATCCAGGCCTGCCGGGCAGCCCGGGGCATGGTGTCGCCGTGAAACAGATGCAGCGCGGTTTCGGCGGCATGCTCGCGTTCGACGTGGGCGCGTGTCAGGAAGACGCCAAGCGATTCATCAACAAACTCAAGGTTGTGTACCACGCGGTCAGCCTCGGCGCGACGGAAACGCTCGTGTGCATCCCGTTCCTGACCACCCTGCTCTATCTGCCGCCCGAACGGCGCGGCATCTTCGGCGTGCGCGAGAACACGGTTCGCCTGTCCGCGGGCATCGAGCCGGTCGATTCGCTCCTGGAAGACATCGAACAGGCGCTGGCCGCGGTCTGAGCACGCCGTTTGGGCGGGAACGCGCCCGGCCGATTGAGCGAGGCCGGGCGTTCCGGTAGACTGCCCGCGACGCGCAAGGGTGCCTTGGGGACCTGGTTTTGCCGGCTCGCGGTGGGGACGGTTGCGCCCGCGGAGACGCGGATTCCCGCGTTTGGGGCATGAAAGGTGACGCAAAATGACAATACTGGATTGGCTGGTCGTGGGCCTGTATTTCGCCCTGCTGCTGGGGGTGGCGTGGTGGGTCATCCGCAAGGGCAAGGACACGGCGGACGACTATTTCCTGGCTGGGCGCAATCTCGGCTGGTTCCTCGTGGGCGCGTCGATCTTCGCATCGAACATCGGGTCGGAGCACCTCGTCGGGCTGGCGGGTTCCGGCTGCACGGACGGCGTGGCCATGGCGCACTACGAACTGCACGCGTGGTGCCTGCTCGTGCTCGCGTGGGTCATGGTGCCTTTTTACGCGCGTTCGCTGGTGTTCACGATGCCGGAGTTTCTCGAACGGCGCTTCAACGCCACCGCGCGCTGGGTGTTGTCGATTATTTCGCTCGTGGCGTACGTGCTCACCAAGATCGCGGTGGGCATCTTCGCGGGCGGCGTCGTGTTCGCCACGCTCGTGCCCGAATTGCAGCTGGACCTCGGTTTCGCGACGCTGGACAGCTTCTGGATCGGGTCCATCGCGGTGATTGTGCTTACGGGGCTGTACACCGCGCTCGGCGGGTTGCGCGCCGTGGCGTATGCGGACGCGCTGCAGACCATCATCCTCGTCGCCGGCTCGCTGCTGGTGACCGTGTTCGGGCTGCGCCTGCTGGGCGGCTGGGGAACGCTGCGCGAGATATGCGGCTCGGAAATGTTCAACTTGTGGAAGCCGCTCGTGCCCGCGGGCATGGCCGGGTCCTGGGCGCCCGTGAAGGAGACCGGCCGTATCGCGTGGTACTTCAACGGCAATTATCCTTGGCTCGGCATGCTGTTCTGCGCGCCGATCATCGGCCTGTGGTACTGGTGCACGGACCAATACATCGTGCAGCGCGCGCTCGGCGCGCCGAACGAGCAGCAGGCGCGGCGCGGCAGCATTTTCGCCGCGTTCCTCAAGCTGCTGCCCGTATTCATCTTCATCATTCCGGGCATGATCTGTTTCGCGCTCGCAAAGTCAGGGAAAGTCGAAGCGCTGCAGGCTGCGCTCTACGCAAACGGCGCGCTCAGCACGGAGAAGGCGCAGGCGGCGTTCCCCCTGATGGTGCAGCATGCGCTGCCCATGGGCGTGCGCGGCATCGTCGTGGCGGGGCTGCTTTCCGCACTGATGAGTTCGCTGGCCGGCGTGTTCAATGCAAGTTCGACGCTCTTTACGATGGACTTCTACCAGAAATTCCGGCCGGACGCGAGCCAGCATCAATTGGTTTGGATCGGGCGCGTGGCCACGGGCGCCATGGTGCTCATTGGGCTGGCGTGGATCCCCGTGATCCAGGGCGCGCAGGGGCTCTACCACTACCTGCAGGGCGTACAGGGCTACCTCGCGCCGCCGATCTTCGTCGTGTTCTTCTTCGGCGTGTTCTTCCGGCGCTTGAACCACAAGGGGTGCCTGGCCGCGCTTGTCGTGGGCTTCGCGCTCGGCGTGTTCCGGCTCGTCGTAGACACGCCCGTCGCGCTTAAGCTGGCCGGATTCGAACACGGCTATGCGGAGGGCTCGTTCCTCTGGATCGTGAACAATGTCTACTTCCAGTACTACAGCCTGTTCATCTTCCTGGTTTCCGCGGCCGTCATGGTGCTCGTCAGTCTGCTTACCGAGGCGCCGGACCTGGCAAGACTGCAAGGGCTCACGTTCGGCACGATTACCGACGCGCACCGGCGCGAATCGCGCGGCAGCTGGGGCTGGGGCGATGTCGCCGCGTCCGCGGCCGTGTTGAT
>JAGMZX010000127.1 GCA_018005585.1 Candidatus Hydrogenedentota bacterium
CGTGGGTGTGGGACTTCGGCGACGGCAGCCCCGTCAGCTACGAGCAGAACCCGGTGCACGTCTACGAGGAGACGGGCGTGTACACCGTGACGCTGACGGTCACGACGGACGTGGACGCGCTCTCGGCGACCCGGGTGAGCTACGTCATCGTGGGCGCGCTCCTGCCCGCGGCCGGATTCCCCGCGCTGACGGCGCTGGCGGCGGCCCTGGCGCTGGCGGGCCTGCTCGCGCTGCGCCGGGCTCAAGGAAACAAGCGCGGGCGGGCGGGGTGACCGACGCGAAGTCTTCGTCCGCCACCCCGAGGCGCCCGCTGAGCGGGCGTCTCGGGGCGCCGGGCAGTTGCTCTTCTCATTCAGGGGGGCTGCACAGATGGCATGAAGGCCACGCACGCGTTTAGCGGCGGTATGGACGCAGCGGCCGATTTCATCCCCCCGGTTCAGGACGGTGATGGCGCGATCACCGGGCTCGCCGCCGGCGGCCCGCAAGCGTTGCGCTTCACCGTTCTTCTTGAATGCCGTCGCGGCTCCCGCCTCCGCGCGGAGCGCGGGCCTCAGTCCTGGAGCTCCCGGATCCAGATGTTCCGGAAGCGCACGGGATTGCCGTGGTCCTGAAGCTGGAGGGGGCCCTTGTCGCCGTGCGGTTCGTAGTGGGTCACCGCGTGCTTGCTGACCCAGAGCGTGCCGCCGGAAAGCTCCAGATGGTCCTGAACGAGCACGCCATTGTGCAGGATGGTGAAAGTCGCCCGCCTGACGACGGCGCCGTTCTCAAAGATGGGGCGATGGAAGATGATGTCGTAGCTCTGCCATTCCCCCGGTTTGCGCGACGCGTTGACGAGCGGCTTGCCGCGGCCATAGAGCGCCGCCGCCTGGCCGTCCGGGTAGGTCGTGTTCTCATAGGAGTCCAGAATCTGCACCTCATACATGCCCATGAGGAACACGCCGCTGTTGCCGCGGCCTTGTCCCTCGCCTTCCACCTGCGCCGGCGTCGCGAACTCGAGGTGCAACTGACACGACCCGAATTCCTGCCTCGTCTGAATCATGCCGGCGTCCGGCGCGGGAAGCATGGCCCCCTGCTCCACCCGCCACTGGGTTTCCTCGCCCGGCTTTGTCGAAGTCCAATGGCCGAGGTCGGCGCCGTCGAAAAGCACGAGCGCATCGGACGGCGCGCGGCCGGGCGTGTCCTGCGTGCTCTCCGTGCCCGGAGTCACAATCGGGGGCTGGGGTTGCCTGGCGGGGTCCGTCTCGTGGACCAGCACCCCGTCGATGGTCATGTACACCACCTCTTCGTCCTCGCCCTTGTCGTTCTTCTCGACTTGGGTCCATTCCTTGATCTCGGGCCGGTCAAACTGAGCCGCGGCACCGCAGCCAGCGGCGACGGCAAGCAGAATACACGCGGCGGGCAACACGGACTCGTACTTCATATCATTTTCTCCTTCAAATACCGGCAATACCCGGCAGGGACGTCTGCTGCATTCGCCCGGCGGCGACGGCGAAAACGCGGCTGACCGTAAGCGCGAACTGGCGCCAGCCCGCGGCGGCCTGGCGCGGCCAGCCGTGTCCGGCGCGCATCCCCGGCTGTTCCCAGTTTCAGGGGATGCACCGGGCAAGTATAGGCGCTCCGGGGGCGCGGAGCAAAGAAGTCCGGAATGGCTCCGGGTGACTTCCCCGAGGCAAGTCTGTATGCTCTCGCATGATGGAACGTGCGGCGGGACCGGGGACAAGAAGGGGAAGACGGGGAGCGCATCTTGCAGACCATTACAGGAGCCACACGCGTTTGAAAAGGAACTATGGGAATCCGGAGCGCCGGTTGCGCGGGCCCGCATGCGGGCCGGGCCGGTGGATGGTTGTGGCCGCTGCCGCAACACTCTCCTTCGGCAGCACGGGCATGGCGCACGGGAGCGAGAACTGGCCCGATTGGCGCGGTCCCACCGCCGACGGGCACAGCGACGCGACCGGCCTTCCCTTGACCTGGTCGGAAACGGAGAACGTCGTCTGGAAGACGCCCATTCACGACGAAGGGTACTCGACTCCCGTCGTGTGGGGCGGCCAGGCGTGGCTCACCACGGCCACCGAAGACGGCCGGACGCTCTACGCGGTCTGCATCGACGCGAACAGCGGCGCGGTCATCCACGACATTGACGTGTTTCACCCGGCCGAGCCGCAGTACATCAACCCCAACAACACGTATGCCACGCCCTCGGCCTCGATCGAGGAGGGGCGGGTCTACGTGCATTACGGCACGCATGGCACGGCCTGCCTGAATACGGAGACCGGCGAGGCGCTCTGGCAACGGGCCGATTTGAACTGCGACCACATACAGGGGCCGGTCTCGTCGCCCGTCCTGTTTGAGGACCTGCTCATCCTGCATTTCGAGGGCGGGGACGTTCAGTTCATTGTGGGATTGAACAAGAACACGGGCGAAACGGTCTGGCGCTATGACCGGCCCCGCGAGCTTTACGAGGGCGTGGAGCCCGCCTTTCTCGTCAAGGCCTATCAGACCCCCGTAATTGTCGAAGTAGACGGCGCGCCTCAGATGCTCAGCAACGGCGCCCTGCTCGTCACGGGTCACGACCCGCGCACCGGCAAGGAGATTTGGCGCGTCCGCTACCGTGACGACAGCACGATCTCGCGAATCGTGACCGGCCTCGGGCTCTTCTTCGTCAACACCGGCGGCTCGCCGGACGCCCCGTACCTCTGGGCCGTGCGCCAGGGCGGCGTGGGAGACGTCACGGACACGCACGTCGTCTGGAAGATGACCGAAGACGTGCCGCTCAAGGCATCGCCGCTCCTCGCCGGCGATTTGCTCTACACGATGAGCGACAAGGGCATGCTCCTGTGCATCGAAGCGAGCACGGGGGCAATCGTGTGGTCCCAGCGCATCCGCGGCGACTACGGCCCGTCGCTCTTGCAGGCCGGGAACCGGATTTACATCCTCAGCATGAAAGGCACAACCACCGTCATAGAGCCGGGCCGCGCGTTCCGGCAATTGGCGGTCAACCAGCTCGACGGCCGTTTCGGCGCGTCCCCCGCCGTAACGGGCACATCGCTCCTTCTCCGCAGCGAAACGCATCTGTATTGCATACGGGAGAAGCAGCCGCAGGCGGAATGACAAGGATGCCCGCCAGGCCCCGCGCCGACAGGTGAAACCCCGCTCCAAAAGGCGAACCATCACGGGGCAGGGACGCGAACCAGCCGAAGGCCCCTGCCGTTTTCCCGGCCCTCCGGCGCATCCCAGAACCGGTAGGCGGAGCGGCAGAACCTGGGTTGGGTGTCCCAAGACCCGCCCCGCAGCACGCGATACGCGTTTTTCGCGCCATTCTCGGGGTCGTTCCCCGGACAGCGCTGGTAATAGTCGCTCGCATACCAATCCGAGCACCATTCCGACACGTTCCCATGCATGTCGTAAATGCCCCAGGCGTTTGCCGGGAAACTGCCCACCTCCGCCGTCTTCCCCCGATAGGTCCCCTGCCGTCCGCTCCCATACGCATAGTTGCCGTCGTAGTTCGCCTGCTCCGTCGAAATCGTCTCGCCAAAATGGAATGGCGCAGTCGTTCCCGCGCGGCACGCATACTCCCATTGCGCTTCGGTCGGCAGCCGGAAGCCGCCGCTCACGCGGCTGTTCAGCCTCTCAAGGAACTCCTGGCAGTCCCCCCACGACACCTGCTCCACGGGCAAACGCGGGTCGCCCGTGAAGTGACCCGGGTTGTTTCCCATCACCCGCTCCCATTGCCCCTGTGTCACCTCATGCTTGCCCATCCAGAAACCCTGCGTCAGGGTCACCTGATGTTGCGCCTCGTCATCATTACGCCCCGCCTCGCTTGCCGGGCTGCCCATCGTGAATGTCCCCGCGGGTATCCAAACCAGTTCCAGCGTCACGCCGCCGCCAAGGTCCACCGTCTGCACGTCGCCGGGCTTCCGCTGGCCTGAATAGCGGACCACGAGAATCAGCGCTACAAAAACCGCCGCGATAGCAAGCAACGCCCAGGCGGCGCGTGGACCAGCCTTGCTCCGCTGGCGCCCGTCTTCCCCGCGTTTGCGCTGCTCTTCCTCGCGTACGCGGCGGGCCGCCTGCTCTTGCCGCCGCGCTTCGGCCGCGGCGCCGGAGAAGTCGTGTATCAACGCCGCACAGGTCGCGGGGCGGCGCTCAATCTCCTTCGCCAACCCCGCCAGCAGGGCCGTGTTCACATGCTCCGGCACGCCTTCGATGGGTTCCGGCGGCTTGCGCAGAATCTGCAGCGACAGGTCGCCGCCCGCAAACGGCGGCTCGCCGCTCAACAACTCGTACAGCGACGCGGAGAAGGAGTACACGTCATTGCGCGAGTCGTTCCGGTGCGCTTTCTCGTTCATCACCTGCTGCGGGCTCATGTACGCCAGCGTGCCGCTCGTCGCGTGGCCCGTGCGCCGCGTCTCCGTGTCCTTGATGACCCGCGCGATGCCGAAATCCACCAGCTTCACCGTGCCGTCGTCCGCCAGCAGCATGTTGCCCGGCTTCACGTCCCGGTGCAGCACCTTCCTCCCGTGCGCGTAGTCCAGCGCGTCCGCCAACTGACGCGCCCACGGCAGCACCTCCCCCAGCGGGAACGGCCCCTCCCGCGCGCCCAGGCAAGCCGAAAGCGGCTTGCCCGCCACGTATTCCATCGAGACGAAGCCCAGTTCGCCCTGCTGGTGGAAATCGAACACGCCCACGATGTGCGGATGCCGCAGTTCGCGCGTAATGACCACCTCGCGCTTCAGGTTCACGATTGCGGCGGCGTCCTCCGCCAGTTCCGGCCGCAGCATTTTGAGCGCGACCGGCCGGTTGTCGAGCGTGTGGTCCTCGGCCAGCCAGACCTCGCCCATGCCGCCCGCGCCAATCTTCCGCACGAGCCGGAACCGGTCCCCGAGCACCACCTCGGCGCGCAGGTTGACGAAGGTCGGCATATCGCCGTCGAAATCGACGCTGCTCATCAGGCGCTGTCCCTCCCGCGAAACGGCGCGCTGTGAAACCGGCGCGCCCCCGCGGTTGTGACCCCGGCGCCCCACCCCGGCGCGCACGGGCGCGCCGCCCATGCCGTAAGGGACGCCTCTGTCACAACCCAGGCTACTGTACACAACGCCAAGAGCAGTTTTCATGCCAGGGACTACACCGTGGCATGGACATCTTGCACATGCGCCTGGGCTATTTGATGACCCGCACGGGCGGGACGCCCGTGCCACGAGGGGGTTTCTTCGTGGGAACCGTGGTCTCAGCATCGGGCAGAAAACAGGAAGTGCCTGATATTTATCGCGGCCCGTTCAGTTCGCGTCCTCGCCGTTCTTCGCGAATGCGCCCAAGGCGGTCGCCAGATTCTTCTGCAATGGCGGCACGGCCGGATACCGGTTGAAATCCACGTGTCCATCCATGTACAGAATATTGGAGCCGCCGGGGACGTGGTTGTACGCGGAAACCACCGTGGATACGACATCCCACATGACGGGCACAGTGCTCTGGGCTTCAGCGGACGCCGCGGGGTTGTTGATGTCCGTGACCAGGAAACGCTCCACGCCCTCGCGCAAGTGATAAATCGTTTCGAGCCCGCCGTTGCCATTGCCAAAGTTGACGGGAACGTCCCCCGAAGCTGTCTTCCTCACCAGCGTATCCGCCTGAGAAGCGGGGACGGCCATTGCCTCAAGCAGTTTCTGGAAAAAGACGTAGTCCAGCAGGTCGAGCAGTTGCGCGGGCACACGAGCACCGCCCGGAACCCACGGGAACCAGGCAAGGAGCGGGGAACTGCCCCAGGTCCGGGTGGGATAGTCGTCGGCAATCCGGTCCAACAGCCACCCCAGATATTGATAGCTGCCGTCAATGAGAGAAACGCCGCGGTCATTGGATTCGCCGCCTCTGTTGAAGGGAATGTGGAATTCGTAGTCACCCGAGGTCCGGTTCTTGAGGCTATCGGAAGTGAACTTCGAATCCGAGGGACAGATGATGATATTCGGGTCGGTCAAGTACTCGGGATATACGGCGCTGACGCACGGACCCAAGGCCTGCACCAGTTCGACCGAGTAGGGGACCGGCGGCCAGCCGTAATCCCAGCCTTGATATGTCTGCTCGTAGGTCATCTGCAACGGGGGAAACCCCTCGCCCGGCGCTTCATTGGCGTACATCTTAAAAATCAGACCCCACTCCTTCAGGTTGTTCTGACAACTCGCCCTGCGCGCGGCCTCGCGAGCCCGGGCCAGCGCCGGCAGGAGTATTGCCGCCAGGATGCCAATGATGGCGATCACCACCAGCAGTTCTATCAGCGTAAAACCCTTTTCGCGAGTTCCCATGACCCGATTCCTCCATTCATTCGTCCCAGACGCCCTGCTCCCAGAACATCGAACTGCGTGCCGCGCGCGCCAAATGGACCCGCATGTGCGGCCACAGCGCAGGTTCAGCTACGTTTTAGCAGCTTCCGCCATGGCGCGTTTTTCATTTTCGACGGGGATTTGGCATTTTGTCACGCCGACGCCGGGATGCAAACGAGCCCGGCCAGACCGCGCCGCTATGCCTGCGTGGCACACACCTTTCTGGGGACGGTTACGGGCTTGTGCGCCCGTGGCGAGCGGCGGTAGATGGTGGGCGAAACGCCGCAGGTTCTGGCAAAGGCTCGTGAGAAGGACGACATATCCGCGTAGCCCACGTCGCCCGCGACCTCCGAAACGCTCTTCCCGGGTTCCAGTAGGAGCCGCTGCGCTTGGGCTATCCGCGCCAACTGCACATATTCTCTGAAAGGCACCCCCATTACGTTGTGAAACACGGCGCCAAAGTGGCTCTCCGACATGCCCACGGCCAGGGCAATCTGTTTCCGGTTCAGCGTGTGGCCCAGCCCCTTGCCCACCATCACGCAGGCCTGCGCAACAGCGCGTTCCTCCGGCGACATGCACACCGCTTCTACGTTGAAGACCGTCCCGGCTAACGCGCTCCGGAACCAGCCGGTGATGTCTTCCATGGTTCGAAGCCCCGAAAAGGACCGCATATAATCCAGTTTGATCCGCTCCACCTCCGTCTCACAGCATCGCGTTTCCCTGAGTCCGTCCAGGAAACAGTACACCATTTCCGTGAACAGCAGCCGGCGCGCATCGCAGTCCTGCGCCGGGCAGGTGTTCAACATCCGCAACATCATTTCAAAGACCCGGCCGACGGCCTGTCTGTCATCGCGGGCGACGGCGTCACGCAGTTCGAGCAGAATGGGAACAAGTTCGCGGCGGAACCTGGCAAGCCATTCGCCATTGGATTCGCCAGGGTACGGCTTGAACGCCGCTTCGTCGTCCCGCTTGTTCAGGGTGGTGCGCGCCTCACGATAAGCGGTATCCATCCGTCCGGCGGAATAACTGTTCATGCTCACGCCAATCAGCACGGGCACTTGGGAGTACCGCTTCGCTTCCTGCACAATTCTGGCCGCCATTTCGGTTGACCTGAGCCGTCTCAGTTCGGGGTTGCGCGTCTTGGGCAAATGCCAGAACAGGACAATTTCCCCCGGCTGCATCGAAACCACGAGGGAATCCGGCACCGCCCCGCTCACCCGGTGCATGGCTTCCACGAGGTTGACGAACGCCTGATGCTTCTGGATGGAGTCCATCTCAAAAGCGGCCTGACTGGCGAGGTCCGGCTGTGCGACGATAACGGCCGTCGGCAATTCGCTCAGGCCGATGGCCTTTGCCCGGGCCAGCGCCTCGGGCATGGAGAAATTCCGGCCACTCACGAGCCAATCGGCAAACTCCCGCTCCAGATAGACATGCATGCGCAAGAGCTGCTTCTCCTGCTCGAGCAGCGCAGTCATGTTCTCCCACAGGTCGCCGAGGGTCCGCGCGGCGTTCTCCAGGACCCGCACGATGGCACGCAACTCGGCATTGCTCACGGAGGCCAGTTCGCGGCAGGTCTCTTCCAGTTCCTCCCTCTCCAGGTCCCCGACATCCTTGACGCGGTTCCAGATGTCGTCGAAACCGCCGCGCAGCCTGCCGGGCTGAAACAACTGCCCCGTAAGGATGCGGCCTACGTATTCTCCTCGAACCACGATGGGCACGACGATGTCCGTCAGGCCCGCGTGACACTGATAGACCTGCGTGCGTTTGGTCCGCTCCGCGCGCGCGATCCAACTGACGTCACAGTTCCAGCACCGGCGGCTGCCTTCCGAAAACCGGCGCAACAGGGCACAGAACCGGCGCATGCGCGCGGTCTGCATCTTGGTCTGCTCCGCCAACTGCTCGATTTCATCCCGGACGAGGTTCTGCATGCGGCTCTCAGTCGCGGGTCCGTGCAGTTCGCTATCGCCGAAATACACGGACATTCCCCCCAGCCCGGCGTTGTCCGCGAAAAGACTCAGGTATTCGATGAGAAAGGAACATGCTGGAGTGACATGCTGTTGGACTCGCTCCAAGGCTTCCTGCATGTTCAACCTCCTCGGAACCTCAATGCTCGAAACCGGCACCCGCGCGGCACGCGGTCTCCGTCCGCCCACATGCTTCGCTGGTCGCTGTCCTTGACTCATAGCCGTATTCCGCCTCGGATGGTTAGCATTTCAAACATCTGCTTAGCATTTTACAGCAGCCCCCCTGCCGAACATACCATTTCGCGTCCCCGGAAGGTCAGCAGGGGCGAGAAGGCAAATTCATGGGACAAAGGATGAGGCTTGCCGGCGAGGCAAGCCTGCCGGGGCAGAAGCGGGCGCAAAAGGGGTCCGCGCTTGAAGCGTTACCTGGGGCCTTCTGGGGCAAGGAAGCCTTTGGGCGGGTTGGCGGGGGGCTTGTAGGTGAAGGGTTCGGCGTCGGGCATGGTGCGGACGCCAGTGGTGAACGTGTAGGGTGCCTCGGGGAGAGGGCCGGGAAAGCTGAGTTCGACGAAGTAGGCAATCCAGCCGGCGCCGGGGGGCTGGACGTTGGCGCGGTAGAGGCCGGGTTCCAGGGGGGCGACGGCGGAGGGCGCGTAGGTGGCGGTCACGCCGCGGAAGTCGCGCTTTTTGGGGTTGTGGGCTTGCCAGAGGGTTACGGCGGCGGGCTGGGGCAGGGATCCATCGGGGTAGGGCACGAGGCGTACGAGTATGGCGCCGTCGTCTTCGAATACGAAAGTGTAGCTGGGCATGGGCAGGTCCGCGGCAATGGCGTAGTAGAAGGAGGTGACGCTGCCGAGGGCCGTGTCGTTCAGGGGGTGGCCGGCGTTGGGGACGTAGCGGAGCCATTTCGGGCCCTGGAGGCCGTCCCAGTAGAACTTGGAGGAATCGGGAAGGAAGAACTGGTCATTGGCGGCATTCATGACGAGCTTGGGCATGGTGAGGCGGTCCCGGTAGGCGTAGGGGTCGACGATGCTCATGAGGGACGCGTTTTCGGGCGTGTCGAGCCAGTCAAGTACGCGCAGGGCGGCGTAGTCGCCAACGGCAACCGACCAGTGTCCGTAGACGGCGCAGTGATGGTGGAAGGATTCTACGACGTTGAGCAGGTCGATAACGCAGGGGATGATGGCGCGCACGCGGTTATCAACGATGGCCGTGGTCCAGGTGGTCCAGCCGCGCTTGGACCCGCCGGCAACCACGAAGTCGCGGACGGCGTGCCCGCCGCCCGCTTCGGAGGCGCAGAACGCCTGGACGGTGTCCATGGCGCGGACGGCGGCCTTGGTCATGGGCAGGCGCGCGGGCCATTCTTCGTCGCCGGTACGGAGGTATTTGTCCCAGGTGTATGCGATCATGCCGTCTTCGGAGCGCGGCCAGCCCATGGCATCCGCGAACACGAGGGGCTGGTTGGGGACCATGAAAATGGAAGCAGTGATTGTCCTGGTGGCGCGCGCAATCTTCTTGACGTCGGAATCGGGCCCGCGGGGCGGTGCGCCGGGCCGGTTGCTGCCGCCGTCCACGAAGAGCAGAGCGGTGGGATAGGCCACGGTTTCGGGCACGGTGACGGTCAGCCAGTGTTTCCAGACGGGCCGGTCGACCTCGGCGGCGGTGCGCCACTGCTGCGAGGTGAGGTCGATTGTGTAGGAAGTAAGCCCTTCTTCTTGCTCTGTCTGGACGAGTTCCCACGCGTAGTTCGAGTCGGGCTTGGCGACGTAGCGGTCCAGGGCCGTCGGATTGGCGGACTCCCGGGCGTAGGGATAGGACGGGGGCGCATCGGGCCTGGCGGCGGCCGCCACGCACAACACCAGCACACACAGGAACCATTGGACAGCGTGTTTACACATGGACTCCCCTTCCATCCAGCGCACGGGCTGGTACTTCGTCACGCGGAGCAGGATGCACACTCAGACCGCGCAAGGGCGGCGTCCGTTTCAAGTTGAATGGTCCTGCCCCGCGCGCAAGGTCTAACGGAAGAGCACGGGCAGGATGCCCGCACCACGGTTGAATCCCGGGGCGCGCGAAAGGCATGCGGAGAGATGGGGCCACGCAGCTTTCGGGAGCGGGACACGTCATCGTCGTGATATTGCCTAAGTAATTCATTTGTAACAGGTTATGCAAGATCCGACCCCAGTTCTCGGGTAAGATCGTTGACAATAGGGGGATTTTCGTGTAATAATTGAATTATAGCATTGGGAGCGCGGGGGTCTTTAGCGCAAGAACAGGGGTAGTACGTTTTCGCCGCCGCAGCCAGCCTGAGTACGGCAGGAACGGAGGATTTGTCCAGGGCTGTCGGTGGCCGGTAGTTCTGTCGTCAGTATGTTGCTTCTATCCACCGCGCGCTGAGGGGAGATATGCATCATGGCTGAGGAGAGGTGCAGGGTAAGCGTGGTGGTATGCACTTACAACCGGGCGGAGAGCCTGTCCCGGTGTCTTGAGAGCGTCATGCATCAAGAGACGGGGGGCACGTTTACGTACGAGGTCGTCGTCGTCGACGACGGTTCCACGGACCATACGGCCAAGGTGGTGGTGCAAGCGCAGGCGGCCGGCGGCGCGCCGGTCCGCTACGTGCGCAACTGGGAAGGGGGCGGCGTGGCGGCGGCGCGGAATCTTGGCGTAGAAGCGGCGAGCGGGGACTGGGTGGCCTTCTGCGACGACGACCAGCGCGCCGCGCCGGATTGGCTGAAGGAGCTGCTGCGCGTGGGATGGGAGCGCGGGGCACGATGCGTGGGGGGCGGCATCCGCGCCGACCTCCCGGAGGACGTACGAGCGCGGCACGGTCGCATCTGCATGGACCTGCTGGGCGAGCACGCGTATGAAGGCGCGCCGTTCGTCTTCGCCGGCCATGATTTGCCATCGACGGGTAATCTGCTGGTCGCGAAAGAGGTGTTCGACGAGGTGGGCGGCTTCGACACGGGCACGGACAGCGGCGAAGACACGGAGTTCCTGGCGCGCGTTCAACGCGCCGGCATCGCCGTCTGGGCGGCGCCTGCGTCGCTTGTCTGTCACCAGGTGCCGGAATACCGGCTCGGCCCCAAGTACCTGCGCTGGGTTTCGCGGCGCTGGGGCGTGCACTTTGCGCTGGTGGACGCAAGACACCGGGGCTGCCGCGCGACGGTTCTCCGCGGCATTGCGCGGCTGGGCCAGGCGGGGGTCATCTTCCTGCCCCGGGCGTGTTGGGCGTGGCTCCGGCATGACCGCGCCGCCTTGTGCGACCAGTTCTGCCTGCTATGGCGTACGGAAGGGTACGTGCGCAAGTGCCTGAGCCTGTGCGCGCCGGTGCTGCTGGCGCAGCCGCGCTTCTTCGCGGCGCTGCGGTTCCGGGCGGAGCGGCGCCTTTTTACGCCGGAGCTAGGGCCGCCGCGGCGTCCCGGCGTCGCTTGAGTTCGCGCCAACTCGTCACCACGATACCTTCCGCCTCGACGGTGGCGCGCACTTCGGGGTCCGTGATGGCTTCGGTATCGCCGACGCGGGAGTCGCCCGAGTCTTCAAGCAGGCGCAAATCGTCCGCGGGCAGCGCGCAATGCAGCAACACGACGGTGATGCCCGGCCTCAAGGCGCGCAGGAACATCATCAGGCGTTTCTTCTTCTCCTCGCGGGGCCACCCGAGCGCATCGGCGTGGATGCGGTCCACGACAGGCAAGCCCGCGTCCCAGACATTCGAGACCAGACTGCCCGGAACGGCGGGAAACTCGTAACAAGGCGTTCCGCGCACCTTGCAGGCCGCTCGCCGGGCGAGCAGGGCCAGGCGCCGGGCGCGGGAAGCCGGGCCGACGGCAGCCAGCACGGGGACGCCCGCCGCGGCGCCCGCGCGCGCGTATCGGTCGAAAAAGTCGGCGCGCAGAAACGCCGTTCCCATGTGCGCGTCCAGGTGCGTGATGGGTATGCCAAGCTCGCGGCCCGCCTCGGTCTGCGCGCGAATCTCGCGCGCGACTTCCTCCGGAGTGGCGTGAGCCGCCACATCGCGGGCAGAGGGCCAGAAGAAACCCTCGGGGCCGGCGAGGCCCGGCGCGTCTTCGGGCAGCGTGAGCGGGCGCCAGCGGAACGAGCCGAATTCCGAGGTGAGCGTGAGGTGAATGCCCGCGTCGGCATCGGGGCGCGCTTGGAGGTAGGCCGCGATGGCTTCGGCGCCGGGGCAAGGGGTCATGACGCTGCACGACCGGGCGAGCCCGGCTTCGAGCGCTGCGATCACGCCCAGGTTCGCAGCCCGGCACAGACCGGCGTCATCGACGTGGAAAAGAACCACGCGGGCGTCGCCGTGCCAGCCGAGCCGCGCCGCGCAGTTCCGCATCGCATTCATGCCCCCATGAGGCCGTTGCCGCGGCTCAGTGCCAGAAGTGCGCCGCGGCATTTGCCTTCATCGCTTCAATCAGGCTCCGCTGCTCATCGGCCGTGAGCCGCTTCTGGAGCCTGGCCAGGTACTGCTGCCAGGAGAAAGCGAGCATCCGCACCGCGCCCTGCGCGACCGCCTTGGCCGACCACGTCAGGCTAGGGTCGTGCTTCGGCATGACGCCAATCAGGTGCGGGGCCGCAACGGTCTTCTCCGAACGGTCGGGCCGGATCAGACGCACGGCGCCGTCCATCAGCAAATACCCCTTCGACTGGCAGCGTTCGCCCACGCCGAAGATCTCCTCGCCGTCGCGGAACCGCGCTTCGTCCGCGATCCAGGGGAAGATGATGCAAATCTTCAGGCGCAGCCCGTCCTCCAGGCCTCGGAACAAAGGCAAGTCAAGCAATACCTGCCCGCCGAAGCGGTCCCAGACGAGCTGTTCGATAGCCTCCATCAGCGCGTTGTAGCCGCTTTCCGGCAGCGCCTCCCGCGCCATGTCATAAAAATCCTCCCACTGAAACTGGAGCACCGACGCGTCGCCTTTCGCGCACACCGTGGCCGTGCGCGTATCGCAGAATTTGAACTGCGACATCTCCCCCAGGAGCGTGGGCGCGGGCAGGACCACCGGCCCGCCCGTCTGCCGCTGAATCTCGACGCTGCCCTCGATGAGCACATAGCCGCTGTCGAAACCCAGGTGCCCTTGCTGCATCAGCGTTTCGCCGTCGGCGAGGTCCCACCGTTCGGAAGTGTCCAAGAACACGCGCGCCACCCGCTCCCGGGCATCATCGGGCAACCCGCGCAACAGGGGCAAGGACAGGACTCGTTGGAGTTCACCCGCTTCACTCATTCCGCGTCTCCCTCTCTTGAAGGCCTGCGCGCGCCGGGCCTTTCGCCGCGAACCGCACCCGAAAACCGCGATGCGGGTATGATATGATGACGCCTTCAACCGGAGCAACAGCGCAGGAGGCGCCACGCATGGACACGACCGGACAAGACGCACGCAGGCGCCCCTCGGGCAAACAACTTACCCTGCACAAGATCCTTGCCTACGCCGTGAAGAAGGGCGCGTCGGACATACACCTCAAGGTGCCGCGCCCGCCTATCGTCCGCATCGACGGCGAAATCCGATTCGCGGGCGAAGTGCCACTGACGCAAGAGCACATGCTCGGCTACCTCGACGAAATCATGACGCCCGAACAAAAAAACCGCTTTCTCGAGACCGGCGACGCCGACCTCGCCATCAGCATGTCCGGCATCGGCCGGTTCCGCGTCAACTGCCTGAAACAGCGGGGCAGCGTCGCGATCATCATGCGCCACGTCAAGGGCAAAGCCCCCGACCTCTCCAAACTGCACCTGCCCATGGGGCCCGTCGAGCGCATCGCCGACATGCGCCGCGGCCTCATCCTCGTCACCGGCACCACCGGCAGCGGCAAATCCACCACTCTCGCGGGCATTATCGACATCATCAACCGCAACCAGTCCGTGCACATCGTCACCCTCGAAGACCCGATCGAGTTCCTCCACGAAGACAGGAAAAGCAGCGTCATCCAGCGCGAAGTCGCCATCGACACCCGCGACTTCAAGACCGCGCTGCGCGCCATGATGCGCGAAGACCCCGACGTCATCCTCATCGGCGAAATGCGCGACACCGAGACCTTCCAGGCCTGCATCTCCGCCGCCGAGACCGGGCACCTCGTCTTCAGCACCCTCCACACCACCAACGCCATGCTGACCATCGACCGCATCCTCGACCTCTTCCCGCCCGACCAGCACCAGCAGGTCCGCTCCCAGCTTGCCCTGCAACTGCGCGCCATCATCTCCCAGCGCCTGCTCCCCAACCTCGAAGGCACCGGCCGCGTGCCCGCCATCGAGATCCTGTTCATGACCCCCGCCATCGCCCAGCTCATCCGCGAAAACGCGCTCAAACAAATCCCCAACGCCATCGCCGGCGGCAAAGAAGAAGGCATGCAGACCTTCAACATGAGCCTGGTCCAACTGGTGAACGAAGGACTCATCAGCGAACAGGAAGCCGAACTCGCCTCCGACAACGCCGAAGAACTGCGCATGAACCTCAAAGGCATCTACCTCAGCCAGGGACGCGGCGGCATCCTCAAACGCTGACCCACGCGGCCGGTGTGGGCGCTGAATGGTCCTGCGCCCCCTCTCCCCCATTCCCCGCTCCCTCTGGGCTTGTTCTCATGCCGGGGATGTGAAAGAATTCCCCTTCACACGGAAACCGGGAGTCTCACGACATGCGATATGGTGTCTTGTTCGTCTCATTGACCCTCGCGTTCGCCGCGGCGGCGGACCCCGCCGCCCCGCAATGGTACAAGGGCGTCACCCACGTGCATAGCCTCTGGAGCGACGGCGACATGTCGCCCGACCTCGTCGCCGCGTGGTACAAGGACCACGGCTACCACTTCATGTGCTTTACCGACCACAACGTGCTTCAAGAAGGCGAACGCTTCATTTCCATCGTGCCTGACACCAAGCTCAGCCCGGAACGCGTCGAGATGATCCGCGCCCGGTTCGGCGACGATTGGCCCGACATCAAGACGGAAGGCGGGAAATCGCGGATGCGCCTCAAGACCCACGCGGAATTGAGCGCCTACTTCAACGAGCCCGGCAAGTTCCTGCTCGTCCAGGCCGAGGAGATCACCTCGCTCGGCGGCGCGCCCCACGTCAACGGACTCAACCTGCGCGAACCCATCGTCGGCAAGAAAGGCGAGGTCGCCGACCTGCTCAACCGCTACCTCGACGCGGTCCACGCCCAGCGCGAACAATTCGGCATCCCCATGGTCGCCCACGTCAACCACCTGAACTGGTCCGACGGCGTCACGACCGAGGAGATGCTCGCCGCGCGGCGCCTGCGCTTCTTCGAAATCTATAACGGCCACCCGGGCGTGCGGCAATGGGGCAGCCCCGACCGCGGCATGCCCGGCAACGACCGCCAC
Organism: Candidatus Hydrogenedentota bacterium; assembly: GCA_018005585.1. NCBI lineage: Bacteria > Pseudomonadati > Candidatus Hydrogenedentota > Candidatus Hydrogenedentota bacterium. Next base: position 15,608 of record JAGMZX010000127.1, read on the forward strand.
TGGGACGTGATTCTCTCGCTGCGCATGGCGGCCGAGCCCGATTTCATCCTGTACGCCTTCGCCACGGACGACAGCCACGAGTACTTCGAGTGGGGCGGCGACAAGGTCAACCCCGGACGCGGCTGGATCATGGTCCGCGCGGAACAACTGGACGCCAACAGCCTGATCGAGGCCATCGAGCGTGCCGACTTCTACGCCTCCACGGGCGTCACGTTGAACGATGTGCAGTGCGACGGCGCGTCGCTGCGCGTCGACATCGCCGCCGAGCCGGGGGTGACTTACACTACGCAGTTCATCGGCACGCGCAAGGGATTCAACCCGGAGTCAACCGAGTTCAAGAACGCCCAAGGCGAAACACCCGACACCGCCTCGCGCGTCTACAGCGGCGACATCGGCGTCGTCCTGCTCGAAACGGCGGCCAATCCGGCGGTCTACCCGTTCACCGGCGACGAACTCTACGTCCGGGCAAAGGTGGTCAGTTCCAAACCGCAGGAAAACCCCGTTCGCGAAGGCGACCCGCAAATCGCCTGGGTGCAGCCCGTGCGCGTCGCGCGCTGACCCGCCTACTCCGTGCCGAAGGGCTTTTCCTGGCCGTTGCGCGTGCGCAGTCCGCGCACCATCAGGCCGGGACGCCCCAGACTCTGCCCGGCCAGTTGCCGGTTGCCCGGATGACGGTAGCCGACCCTGACCATGCGCCGCATCTTGTCCGTGCGGTTGATGTGGCTCCCGTGTACGGTGAGAATGTTGAAACAGACCACATCGCCGCGTTTCGCCGGCACGGGTACCGTGTCTTCGAGCCGGTACTGGTCCGTGGGCAAGTGGGGCGAGCAGGCCCCTTCCTCGGTCTTCGTCACGTGCGGCAGATAACCGCGCTTGTGCGAGCCTTCCAAGAATCGGATTTCCCCGTTCTCGTGGCACGTGTCGTCCAGGTGCACCAGCACGTCGACGTATCGGTCATTCGCGTGCTCGTAGAACGCATTGTCCTGATGCAGCGGGAACGGATGCCCCGTTTCCGGCGGCTTGATGTGCAGCGTCGTATGGTGCAGTTCCACGTTCGGACCGAGCAAGTCCGCCATTGCCCCGGTCAGGCCCGGCTGCGTTACGGCGCGGCACCACGCTTCCGAATAGAAGTGAAGGTCGTGCAGGGACGTCAGCTTCGACCGCTTTTCGGTCTCCGCGTCCATGTAGACCTTGCGCCACGGGCCGGTCCAGCCCGTGTGCGTCTCGGCCCACTGGTCCAGCAGGAAATCAAGTTCCCGTTCGATGACGTCCATCTCCGCGGGCGCGAAAACCTGCGGGATATGCAGAAAGCCCCTCTCCCAAAAACGCTGCACCTGTTGTTTCGCAAGCATGACAACCGGCCCTCGGGCTGTTTCCAGAGCGCCCGGTACATGAACAGCGCGTGGGGCGCGGGCTATTCCTTCCGCCCGATTGCCGCGCGCCGGGAAACGGGGCAGAAAGATGCGGCGGCCGGATTCCGCGATGGAAACCGGCCGCCGAAACCTGTCTTCGCGATGATTATGCCAATCCGGGGCAGAACCCGTCTTCCGTCCCTTCGCCCGGACAGTAGTGATAACCGCCGCTGTTGTAGAACTGAATGACACGCAGCAACTCCGTCAGCTTGATCTGCCAGTCCGGCCCGCTCGGCGAATAGTCGCTGTCATGAGGACAGCAGGCCGTATTCGCACCCGGTCCGGGCACGTAACCGTCTTCCGTGCTGCCGGGGTCGTCGGCGCAATGGAAGCCGCCGCTGTTGTAGAACTGAATCACGCGCAACAGCTCCGTCAGAGCGATGACATTGTTCTGGCTCTGGTCAGCGGAGTGGAACTCGCTGAAGCAGGAGTCGCCTTCGCCCTCACCCTCGCCTTCGCCTTCGCCTTCGCCCTCGCCTTCGCCTTCGCCCTCGCCTTCGCCTTCGCCCTCACCTTCGCCTTCCCCTTCACCCTCGCCTTCGCCGGGCGTCGGCTCGAAGTAAGCCACCCACGCACTGTCATAACGAATGACCCATTGCCGCGGGTTGCTTGTGCCCCCATCAGCGCCGTTCAAGGTCCAACGCACAAACGTGTCCACCTCCGGATCATAAAACGCCTGAACCTTGCCCACCGTCTCGTTGTCATAGAACTGGCCGTCCGGCAAACCGGGGCTGCTGACCGGCGTCAACGTGATCGTCACATCGCCCGTGTTGCCCGACGCGGCTGTCGTCACGGTGAAGATGACCGGCTCGCCCTCGCC
>JAGMZX010000128.1:0-11946 GCA_018005585.1 Candidatus Hydrogenedentota bacterium
ATTGTGCGGCCAGACTCGCACACGATTACAGGATCCTCCACTCATCCCGTGCATAAAGTATAGCAAAAACCGTCAATGTTGTCAAAAGTTTTCTTCCCTGAACCGCAAGTCTTCGCAGGGACCAGAGCGTTCCCCGGATGCCGCCTCTTCGCCGCGCAACCCGTTTCTCTAAAATCACTTAGCGTCTGCTCTGCCAAGTCGCTGGCCACCCTGACGGCGTCGGGGTCGGACGGGCTTCTCAACCAGGAGGCCAGCCACAACCGAAAGCAGGCGTTTCGGCTCCAACGGCTTCTCCTGAATAGCATCCACCGGTAGACCGGCCCCGCCGCGCGCGTAAACAAAACTCGCCATATGACCCAATTCTGTCAACAGCAGAATGGGTTTCGTGAATCCTGCCCTTCGAAATACCCCCGCCATCCGCATTCCATCATGCGACTGCTCCGCCCAGTCATCCAATATCATCAGGTCAGGTTCAAACTCGCGCACCGTGGCCAGGCCCGTCGAAGTGTCTTCAATGCATCGCACCTCAAACCCGCTGGAAGTCAGCACCACCCGGCACCCCTCGCAGATGTCGGGATCTTCATTCATGATAAGGATACGGGCCATCTCGCGCTTCCGGGTTCGAACGGAACAATCTGGCCTCACGGCAGTACGGGGCACGGACGCCCCAACGCGGCCTGATGCCGGGTGTCCGGGTCCCCACCATGTGTACCAGCCGCGACCTCGACTGATGCGGACGCGTATCTGTTCCGGGGTTCACCACCCCCAGCATCGTGCGTTACATTATCACTCGCCCATGGGTGATCACAACACTTAAAACCAGTTTATCACGAAAGACCGGATTGTCCTGTGTGCCAAGTCAGCGGAGGCACGATAATTATCCGGATTTCGAGGAAACCCAAGACTGCGTTCATGCTTGCTTTTCGGACATTCTGCGTCCATAATTGCTAAGAAACCCTGCGTGACCGGATTACCGCGCGACCGATTAGAGTATTAGGGAGCAATGTGTCCCGCCCATGAAAGAATCGGCTTCCATACCCTTGGTCACGACCATACGCGAGCGCTGCCGCACCTGCTACACCTGCGTGCGCGAGTGCCCGGCGAAGGCGATCCGTATCGTGGATGGCCAGGCGGACGTCATCAGCCAGCGTTGCATCGGGTGCGGGAACTGCGTGCAGGTATGCGGGCAGCACGCCAAGCGCGTCTACGATTCGACCGAAGCAGTAAAACAGCTGTTGAATGACGGGGGGCGCGTGGCGGCCATCATCGCGCCCAGCTTTCCGGGCGAGTTTGTGGACTGGAACTTCCGCCTGCTGGCGGGCGTCCTGCGGCGGATGGGCTTTCATTACGTCATTGAAGTGGCGGCAGGCGCGGACCTCGTAGCCGACCGCTATCGCCAGCTCATGGAACGGAAAGACGGGAGATGCTACATCGCGACGACCTGCCCGGCCGTGGTCGCCTACGTTGAGCGGTATTTCCCCAAATTGGTGGATTCGCTGGCGCCGATCGTTTCGCCCATGGTGGCGACGGCGCGTGCCGTGCGGCGTATGTATGGTGACAACGTGAAGGTCGTGTTCGTCGGCCCCTGTATCGCAAAAAAAGGGGAAGCGGCGAGCAGTCAGGTGCGGGACGAAATCGACGCGGTGCTGACGTTCGTCGAACTGCGCCAGATGGCCTGGGAACTCGACCTGTCCCGCCACACGGTCCAGGAAAGCGAATTCGATCCGCCCCTGGCAGGACCGGGCTCATTGTTTCCCCTGCATCGGGGCATGTTGCAGGCGGCCAACCTGCCGGAGGACCTCGTACACGGAGATGTGGTGACTGCGGGCGGACGCTCGGGCTTCGTTGAAGCGGTCAAGGAATTCCACTTGGGCCATTGCAGTCCGCACCTGCTGGAGGTGCTCGCTTGCGAAGGTTGCATCATGGGCCCCGGCACGAGTAACAAAGACCCCTTGTTCCGGCGGCGCCGCCGCGTCAGCAGCTACGTACGCGCCCGGCTCGAACATCTCGACTGGGACGCATGGCGCCGCCAGATGGCGGAGTTCGCGGACCTCGACCTCTCCCGTGTATTCGAACAGGATGACCAGCGCATACCCGACCCAACGTACGACGAGATCAAGCATATTCTGCACCGGATGGGCAAACATTCGGTCGAGGACGAACTCAATTGCGGCGCCTGCGGCTACGAGACGTGCCACGAACACGCGACCGCTATCTACAAGGGGCTTGCCGAAAGCGAGATGTGCCTGCCCTACACTATCGACAAACTGCGCCAGGCCGTCAGCAGCCTCGCGGTCTCGAACGAAAAGCTGGCGCGCGCGCGGGAGACGCTCGTCCAGGCGGAGAAACTGGCGACCATGGGCCAGCTTGCCGCCGGGATCGCACACGAATTGAACAACCCTCTCGGCGTAGTGCTCATGTACGCCCACATGCTCCTCGAAGACTGCCAGCGGAATCCGCAGATGCGCGAAGACCTGGATATGCTCGCGACACAGGCGGACCGCTGCAAGAAAATCGTCGCCGGGCTGCTCCATTTCGCGCGGCAGAACAAGGTAGCTCTGGAAGCCACCGATATCCGTGCACTCCTCGACACCTGCCTGCGGCTGGTAACCGTCCCGAAGAATATCACGGCCCAAGTGTTTCACGAGGGTGAAGACACGACGGCCGAAATCGACCGCGACCAGGTAACCCAGGTGTTGACCAACCTCATCAACAACGCGTGTCACGCCATGCCCGGCGGCGGCATGTTGACGTTACGCACGCGCGGCGAGCCCGATGAGGTCTTTTTCATCATCGAGGACACGGGCACGGGCATCGCGAAAGAGAACATCTCCAAGATTTTCGACCCGTTCTTCACGACCAAGCCCATTGGCGAAGGCACCGGAATGGGTCTTGCCGTCAGCTACGGCATCGTGAAGATGCACCGGGGCAACATTCGCGTCACGTCGAACGCCGACCCCGCGGCGGGTCCCACCGGAACAACGTTCACGGTGTCGCTGCCGCGCAAGGGCCAAGTCACTCCGGCGGCGGACGGGGAAGCCCTGGCGGAAGAGCAGATCGGCGCGCCGACCTGAGGAAAATCTGCAACAAATGGCGCGATGCCGCTACAGACCGGGGCGAGGTGCTCCGCGGAAGGGTAGTCCTGCGTGGAAACAATCAAAGTGCTGGTGGTGGACGACGAACCAGGCATACGCTCAGCGGTGGGCCGCGTCCTGCGCGGCATGACCGTAGCCGTCCCGGATTTTGACCTGGAAGTGGGTTTCGAGGTGGGCGAAGCCGAGACCGGCGAACAGGCCCTCGCCATCATCCAATCGGACACGCCTCAGATACTGCTGCTCGACAACAAGCTGCCGGGCATCAGCGGCATGGAAGTGTTGGACCGCGTGGCCCCGCTCAACCTCGACATGCACACCGTGGTCATAACGGCCTATGCGTCCATCGAAACGGCCGTGCGCGCAACCAAGCAAGGCGCGTTCGATTTCCTGCCCAAGCCGTTCACGCCCACGGACCTCAAGAATACCGTGCAGAAGACGACCAAGCACCTGATCGTCACGCGTCACGCCAAGGCGCTCGCCGCCGAGAAGCGCAAGCTGCGGTTCCAGTTCATTTCGGTGCTTGCCCACGAACTCAAGGCCCCGCTCAACGCCGTCGAGGGCTATCTCAACATCCTGCGCGACCCCGGCCTCGTCAAAGACGAGCGCGTTTACCGCGATTTTATCGAGCGATGCCTCGTCCGCACCGGGTTCATGCGCAAGATGATCATCGATCTGCTCGACCTCACGCGCATCGAATCCGGCGAACGGCCCCGCGAAATCCAGGAATGCGACCTCGCACATGCGGCCCAGGCCGCCCTCGATACTGCAACCCCCGAGGCCCGCGAACGCGGCATTACGCTCGCGCTGGACGCCCCCGCCCCCGTCCTCCTCTCCGCCGACCCCGCTGAACTCGCGATTATGTTCAACAACCTCATCTCCAATGCCGTGAAATACAACCGCGATGGCGGCCGGGTCGATGTGTCCGTACACCGAACGGAGGGCGAGGCTGTCATCTCCGTGGCCGACACAGGCATCGGCATGACAGAGCAGGAAGCCGGAAAGCTTTTCCGCGATTTCGTGCGCATCAAGAACGAAAAAACCTCGAACATCCTCGGCAGCGGCCTCGGCCTGTCCACTGTCAAGAAACTGGCCCTCATGTACGGCGGCGACATCAAGGTCGCCAGCGAACCAGACAAGGGCAGCGTATTCACGCTCATCCTGCGCGACGCCAGCACCGCCCCCGGGCAGCCTTCGCTCACTACGCACGCCTGAGGCACGCCCCTTGTGTTCGACGGCTCGCACACAGGAACGCTCCCCGGTCTTCGCGGGCTGTCCCACGCGTTTCAGAGCGGCCCGGAGGCTCCGGGACGGATAGACGCCTGCACGGGCTCCGCTTTTCGCATGTCTCACCGCAGTTTTGGTATACTCCGCCGCTGAATGGCGGATACACGCCGAATTCCAGGAAAGGCCGACGGTGACTTCAGGCCGCCGTCGGCGTTGGTGTATACAGGGTTCCATTCGCGCGCGGGAACGCGCGGGCTGTGAATGGGAAAGGCATCAATGCAGCGACTGTACGTGTCCCGCGAGGGGCTGGACAAGATGAAGGCGGAACTTGCGGCGCTGAACGAGCGCCGCATGAAAGTGGCCACCGCCATAGAACACGCCCGCTCGCTCGGCGACTTGAGCGAGAACGCGGAGTACCATTCCGCGAAAGAGGAACAGGCGCTGGTTCACGCGAAGATCAAGGATCTGGAAGACAAGATTACGCGGGCCGCGCTGATTGACGACTTGGACATAGATACGAGCAAGGCGTACCAGGGCGCCACGGTCCGGTTGCGCAACACAAAGACGGGCTCGGAAATCACGTATCGTCTGGTAAGCCCGCCTGAAGCGGACCTTGCGGCAGGCAAGATCTCCGTGCAGTCGCCGGTCGGCAAGGCGTTGCTGGGAAAAGGCGTTGGCGGAACAGCGGTGGTGCAGGCGCCCGCGGGCCAACTGATGTTCGAGATCCTCGAGATATCGTATTGAGGCGGATGCCGCGGTCGCGTGCCGCGGTCAGGTTCCCGCTGGGTCACAGGGCCGTTCAGCCGAAAGTCATGACAGGGGTCATATGCCCAAACGAACGGATATTCGGAAAGTCCTGCTGATAGGCTCGGGGCCTATCGTCATCGGGCAAGCCTGCGAATTCGACTATTCGGGCACGCAGGCGTGCAAGGCGTTGCGCGAGGAGGGCTACGAAGTGGTCCTCGTGAACAGCAATCCCGCCACAATCATGACCGACCCGGAAACGGCGGACCGCGTCTATATCGAGCCGTTGAATGCGGAGTTTCTCGAACGGATTATCGAGCGCGAACGCCCGGATGCGTTGTTGCCGACCGTCGGCGGCCAGACGGGCCTCAACCTCGCCGTTGAAGTGGCGGAGAAGGGTATTCTGGACCGCTACGGGTGCGAGCTGATCGGCGCGAAACTGCCCGCGATCAAGAAAGCGGAGGACCGGGGTCTGTTCAAGCAGGCCATGATCGATTGCGGGCTGGATGTGCCGCGCAGCGAGGTCGTCCACGCCGTGGACGAGGCCATGCGGTTCGGCGCGGAGATCAACTTCGCGGCTGTCATCCGCCCCGCGTTCACACTCGGTGGCACGGGCGCGGGCATCGCGTTCAACAGGGAAGAATTCGTGCAAGCCGTAGAGCGCGGCCTCGACGCCAGCCCGATACGCGAGGTGCTCATCGAGGAATCGGCCATCGGCTGGAAGGAATTCGAACTCGAAGTCATGCGCGACCACAACGACAACGTGGTGATCGTGTGCTCGATCGAGAACGTGGACCCGATGGGCGTCCACACGGGCGACAGCATAACGGTCGCACCCGCGCAGACGCTCACGGACAAAGAATACCAGTCCATGCGCGACGCGGCGATCACGATCATGCGCGAGATCGGCGTGGATACGGGCGGCTCGAACGTGCAGTTCGCGATCAACCCGGAAACCGGGCGCATGGTCGTGATCGAGATGAACCCGCGCGTGTCGCGCAGTTCCGCGCTCGCGTCGAAAGCCACCGGGTTCCCCATCGCGAAGATCGCCGCCAAACTGGCCATCGGCTACACGCTCGACGAAATCCCGAATGACATTACGAAGGAGACACCCGCCTCGTTCGAGCCGACCATCGACTACGTCGTCACCAAGATTCCGCGCTGGGCCTTCGAGAAGTTCCCCGGCTCGGAGCCGCTGCTCACGGTCCAGATGAAGAGCGTCGGCGAGACGATGAGCATCGGCCGCACGTTCAAGGAATCGCTCCAGAAGGCCATTCGCGGCCTGGAAATCGGCCGCTCCGGCTTCGGCGGCGACGGCAAGCACAAGCCGCTGACGGAGGACCCGGATTCTCCCGAGGAGATGGAGGCCTTGCTACGGGCCGTCCGTACGCCCAACCCCGCGCGCATCCTCCAGATCGCCGAGGCGCTGCGGCTGGGCGCGTCGGTCGAGGAACTGGCCGAAGCGACCCGTATCGACCCCTGGTTCCTGCGGCAAATGCGCGACATCGTCACGGAGGAACAACGGTTGCGCGCATCCGGGCCGGGCGATGCGGCGAATCTGCGCCGGGCAAAACGCTTCGGGTTTTCGGATGTGCAATTGGGCCGGTTCTGGGGCATGACGCCCGAGGCCGTGCGCGCGCTGCGCAAACAGCACGGCGTTGTGCCCGGTTACCGGCTGGTCGATACGTGCGCGGGCGAGTTCGAGGCGTTTACGCCCTATTATTACTCGACCTACGACTATGACGACGAAGTCCGGCGCTCCGACAGGCCGAAGGTCATCATTCTCGGCGGCGGCCCGAACCGCATCGGGCAGGGCATTGAGTTCGACTATTGCTGCGTCCATGCCGCCTTCGCGCTGAAAAAGGACGGATTCGAGACCATCATGGTCAACTGCAATCCGGAAACGGTCTCCACCGACTACGACACGTCGGACAGCCTCTTCTTCGAGCCGGTGACGTTTGAAGATGTGATGAACATCGTGGAACAGGTCCATCCCGTGGGCGTCATCGTTCAGTTCGGCGGCCAGACCCCGCTGAACCTGGCTCGGGCGCTGAAGGCGGCGGGCGCCCCCATTATCGGCACGTCGCCCGACAACATCGCCCGCGCGGAAGACCGGAAACTCTTCCGCGAGGTGGTCGAAAAACTGGACCTGCTCCAGCCCGCGAACGACACCGTAACGTCCGTCGAAGAGGCGCTGGCCGTCGCGGACCGTATCGGCTATCCCGTGGTGGTCCGGCCCTCGTTCGTGCTCGGCGGCCGCGCCATGGAGATCGTGTACGACGCAGAATCGCTGAAACGTTACATGACCTACGCGGTCGAGGCCTCGCCCGAGCATCCCGTCCTCATCGACAAGTTCCTGGAACGGGCCATCGAACTCGACGTGGACGCCATCGCCGACGGAGAAACGGTGGTGGTGGCGGCAATCATGCAGCACATCGAGGAAGCGGGCGTACACTCGGGCGACAGCGCGTGCATCCTCCCGCCCTACGACCTGGACCCGGACCTGCTCGAACGGGTGCGCGAGCAGACGCGCGCGCTGGCGCGTCAGCTTGAAGTGGTCGGCCTCATGAACGTCCAGTACGCCGTGCGCGACCACGACATCTTCCTGCTGGAGGTCAACCCGCGCGCGTCGCGAACCATCCCCTTCGTAAGCAAGGCGGTCGGCGTGCCGCTCGCGAAGCTGGCCGCGCGCGTCATGGCGGGCAAGAAGCTCAAGGACCTTGGCCTGACCCAGGACCCCCAGCCCAACTACACGTCCGCGAAGGAAGTGGTGCTGCCCTTCCTCAAGTTCCCCGGCGTAGACATCTGGCTCGGGCCGGAAATGCGCAGCACGGGCGAGGTCATGGGTATCGACCGGAACATGGGGCTGGCCTATGCCAAGAGCCAGATCGGCGCGGGCAACAGCGTGCCGTTAAGCGGGGCCGTGTTCCTCAGCCTGAACCGGCGCGACCAGCTGGCCATGGGCACGCTCGCGCAGGACCTCGCCGGCTTGGGCTTCAAGATCATCGCCACGGAGGGTACGGCCGAGACGCTGCGCGAACAAGGCATCGACGTCGAAATCGTGCACAAGGTCGGCGAAGGGCGCCCCAACGTGGTAGACCGCCTGATCAACGGGGAGATCCACTGGATCATCAACACGCCGCTGGGCGCCGCCTCCAAGACGGACGAGCGCGCGATCCGCAGGACCGCCCTCGAAAGGGGCATCCCGACCATGACCACGCTGGCCGCCGCGGTCGCCGCGGTCAGCGCCATCCGCGCCATGAAACAGAGCGACATGCACATCCTGAGCCTGCAGGAATACCACGCCGGCCTGCGCGTCGCGCAAGACCAGTCTTGACCTCCCGCGCCGGCGCCGGCGGGAACAGACGGCTCTTCGCTCCTCCCCCGCAAGAACGGAAAAAGCCGGGCGAACAGGCGAGACGGTTCAGCGTGGACACGCCGCGGCTTCCAGTTGCCGGGCCTCCGAGGAAACATCCGTGCCGGCCTGGGCCAAGCCGTCGGCATAGGCCGTCAGCGCTTCGATGACTGTGAACGCACACGGCGTCGGCTCGGGAATGGCGACGCCGCGCTGTCTCAGCACGGGCACGAAGTCCTTTGCCCATTCTTCAGCGGTCAGCGCAACGCTATAGCTGCGCGCGGCGTCCAGCGTCGATTCCAGCAACTCAGCGGGCTGGCCGCGCCGCACGCGATACCGTGCCGAGAAACCGGCCCAGGTGGGATTCTCGACGCTGGAGATATACGCCGCGAGATACGCCGCCAGGTCCGCCCCCGTTACGGAGACCGTGACGACATCGAACGTCCACGGCGCGCAAACGCGAAACAGCGCGTTTACGTCCAGGCCGCCCCGCGGCAGGCTGCCGCGCACATTCCGGTCCGTCATGCAAAAGCCGGTCTCCGCGCCCGCCTTCGCGCGCAGCGCTTCCGCAATGAGAAAAGACACCCTGCTCAAACCGACCTCCGCGGACGCATATCCTATCGGACGACTGGCCTCCGGGCAGACTTCCCGCTCCCGTTCCCGCACCCACGCCGCGAACGCGGCATCGGGCGGAATCACGCTATCCTGCATGGAAACAGCCTGGCCCGAAAACGAGACTACTTCCTCGGTTTCGAGGTCGAGCGTCAATTCCAATCGGCCCACGTATTGCGCGCAGCAGCCCGCCTCGACGATCAGCGCGCCGGTCCGCTCGACACGCTTGGGCTCGAACAGCACCGCATGCTTGTGCGCAGCGACGAATACATCCACGGCAGGCGCGGCCTCGGATAGCGCCACGCAATCGTTGACCCCTTCATGCACGACCGCGACAATGAGATGCGCCTCCGGCTCGATGCGCGCCGCTTCCTCCGCCAGGGCCTTTTTGCTGAATTCAAAGCCGGGGATTTCCGGGCGCTTTTCCCGGCGTGTCACGCCGATCACGCCCACCTTCACGCCGTCCACGTCGAATATCCGCGATGCGGGATAACGCGTCGCGCCATCTTCCCGCAGCAAGTTCGCGCACAGGAACGGCGTCCCCAGCAGGTCGCGGCGCCGGTCCAGTTCCGGCAGGTCCAGGTTCACGTCGTGATTGCCGGGCACAGCGGCCGTGTAGCCGATGCGGCGCATGGCCTCGTACATGATGACCCCTTCCGTCGCATACGAAACCATGTCGCCCTTCTCCGTCACATCGCCCGCATCCAGCAGGATGACGTCGGCGCGCTCCGCCCGGACCGCCGCAACATAGGCGGCCACATAGGGCAGGCCACCCTCGCCGTTGTAGCCCGGCCGGATATGGTCGTGCACATCGTTCGTGTGCAACAGGCATACCGTGTCCGTCGCCGGGTAGGCCGCCGCCGGGCACAGCGTCAGCAACGCGCAGGAGAAGAGCAAAACGCACAGTCTCATCCACGGTTCCTTTACGGCATCCCCCCTTCTCGCATGTTTGGGCACTTCTTGCGCTCCTTCTCCGTTCTGGGACCTGTCATTTCGCGCACGCTCGCAGCGGCGCCTTCGCACATCTGACCGCTTGGGCATTCCTGCCGGATTCACTATAATCGCGCCTTATTGGCCCAGCGACCGAAACCCCAAATCACGCCATACGGTCTAAAATGCGCTGGATGTGGGTCTTTGCGCGGACGGAACCGTCCGATTTTGGGGGGAAACGCCAAAACCGGGGCGGCATACAAGGCCCGAATCGGGCCATGACGCTCAAAGAGAGGATGTGCAGACATGACAGAGAAACTGAGCAGACGAGCTTTCCTTGCGGCAACCACGACCACGGCCGCGGCGGCGTTCATCCCGCTGCGGGTCAACACGGCCCAAGTCGTCCCCGGCAAACTTTCCCCCAACGAGAAGATGCGCATCGCGGGCATCGGCGTGGGCGGCAAGGGCCTCAACGACATCATGTCGTGCCGGCGCGAAAACGTGGTCGCGTTGTGCGACGTCGACTGGAAGAACGCGGAAGAGGCGTTCTACCGGCTGAAAGACGCGAAGAAATACAAAGACTACCGCAAGATGCTCGAAGAAATGGGGGACCAGATCGACGGCTGCACGATCTCGACGCCCGACCACACCCATGCGCCCGCCGCGTACATGGCCATGAAGCTCGGCAAGCATGTCTACGTGCAGAAGCCCCTCACCCACACCATCGCGGAAGCGCGCCTGCTCTCCAAGGTAGCGCGCGAGACCGGCGTCACGACCCAGATGGGCAACCAGGGCCACTGCGGCGACGGCGTCCGCGAATTGTGCGAAATGATTTGGGCGGGTGCCATCGGCACGGTGAAAGAAGCGCATATCTGGACCAACCGGCCCATATGGCCGCAGGGCATCGCGGACCCGCTCCCGGAACAGCCCGTGCCCGAAACGATGGACTGGGACCTGTGGCTCAGCGCGGCGCCGTTCCGCCCCTATAATGAGAAATACGCGCCGTTCAACTGGCGCGGCTGGTGGGATTTCGGCTGTGGGGCCATCGGCGACATGGCCTGCCACATCATGGACCCGGCCTTCTGGGCCTTGAAGCTGTACGAGGCCAAGTCGTATTCCGTCGAGGTCGTCACCCAGGAGGGCATCACCGGACAGTGCCCGCCGAACAAGTCGACCATCAAGTACCAGTTCCCGGCCCGGGGCGACATGGGCCCCGTCGACGTCTACTGGTACGACGGCGGGATGAAGCCGGAACGCCCCGCGGACATCCCCGAAGGACAGAAGCTCGGCAATGGCGACAACGGTTCGCTCTACATCGGCACGGACGGCTGCGCCACCGCCGGCGAGTACGGCGACGAAGCGCGCCTGCTGCCCGACGAGCGCATGAAGGACTATGCGCGCCCGCCAGAGACCATTAAGCGCGTACGCGGCCAGAATCCTTATTTCAACTGGATCCGCGCCTGCAAGGGCGAGGACGAAGCCGCGTCCCACTTCGACTACGCCGGCCCGCTCACCGAAGTCGCCAACATGGGCAACGTCGCCCTGCGCGCCGGCCAGCGCATCGAGTTCGACGTCGAAGCGATGAAGGTCACCAACGCCGAAAACGCGAATCAGTGGCTCACCAAGGCCTACCGCCAAGGCTGGGAACTGCCGGTCTGACAAGCATCACCCAATCACGTTCTGCGTACGACGCGGACGGGTCGCTCGTCCGCGTCGTTCTTTTTGCATGGTCTATCATGTGAGATCCGTTTCACGTCCCCATGATTTGCAGGGGACCCCGCAGTGTATCGTTCCTGTCGCATGGCGTTGTGGGCTTCTACCGGGGTCGCGGGTCGTCTCAATGTGACCGAATCGAAAAGAAAAGCCCATGACAAACCTCTCCGGCAGACGTCGTTTCGGTTGGAGCCTCGCTCTGTTCCCATTTGTCTTTCCGCTTACCATAGGAATCGTGTCTATCTTGATGAGCAGGCAGGCGGCCAAGGCTGC
>JAGMZX010000128.1:12046-14810 GCA_018005585.1 Candidatus Hydrogenedentota bacterium
AAAAGCCCATGACAAACCTCTCCGGCAGACGTCGTTTCGGTTGGAGCCTCGCTCTGTTCCCATTTGTCTTTCCGCTTACCATAGGAATCGTGTCTATCTTGATGAGCAGGCAGGCGGCCAAGGCTGCGGAGACGCGACTCGAAATAAAGACATGGGCAACCGATTGAGCCGCCACGTTCGCCTGTATGGGACCGTGAGCAAGGCGTCCAGCGGCTGTACACGCTCAACGAGGATTAGGATTCACTCCCCCGTTGGCCCGGAGGGACACCCACCCCGTCGTGCAAGACAGGCAGCCTTCCGGCTGCTCTTGCGGATGCTCCGACGCCATTGGAGAAGCGCCCTATCGCGACGGCTGGACACTGTGAAGCCCTCTCCCGGCAAAAGCCGGAAGGGGCGTGCTTATCAATCCTTGATGACCAGCGCCCCCTTCGCGGGCAGGGCCGGGAAGGGATTGTGCGGCTCGATCTGGTACCAGTAAGCGACGGAGGCGAGGTCGTCCTGGAGGGGCAGGTAGCGCCCTTCGCTCTGCCAGCCCAGGCTCTGGATGGTCACGCGCAGGTCCTTCTCGAAGCGCACGGGGTCGGTGATGTGCCAGCGGTATTCGCCGATGCGGCGCTGTTCGCCCTTGAAGGGGACGTGATAGAACCCCGTGTAGGGACTCGTGAAACTCTCGTAGGAATAGACGCCGTCCTTTTCGCGCTCGTTGTAGCCGTAGGAGCCGCAGAAGTAGTCCTCTTCGCCTGTGCCGCAGATCGTGGGAAATTCGGTGTCTCCGTCTATATAGAACTTGATCTCGCCTTCGCCCCACCATCCGGGGCTATTCGCGCCGTGCGCAAGATAGGTGCCGACATACTGGCCGCGGCCCTGGATGCCGTCGACGATGGTGTACACGTCCTTATACGGCAGCGGGTTCACGCGGCGGAACTGTGCGTGGAAGTACGGCGTGCCTTCCGCCACCGCTTCGAGCGAATAGTCGATTTGGTAGTAGACCGTGGCGCGCTTCTCGCCCTGATTCTCCATCGTCACGCGGCAGCCCTGCCGGAACGGCATCTGCCAATAGGAATTGAAGCCGCTGCGCGGATTCACGCAGACCGCCAGCGATGTGATCCGCGGCTCGCTGCCCATACCCCAGCCCGCGGCGAAGAAGTCGCCCACCGGGACTTCGACCGACGGCTGCTCTTCGCCGTCCCAGTAGAAGCGCAAGATCATGAGGCGGTAATCGCCGACCGGCGTCATCCAGATGTGGTTGATAACGCCTGAACCCTGGATTTCGCCCAACGTGAACGTCGTGCCCGGCTCGATGTGGACATACGGGTTCACTTTCCAGCCCTGGCCCAGTTCACGCGCCGCACGTGCCGCGTTGCCCTCCTCGAGCGTCGCCATGCCGCCCTTGCCCTTTTCGCCGGTGAAATTCTCCGGGCTGATGGACCGTGTCTGCGCGTCCTTGAGCTGATACAGGTTGCTCATGGCGGCGGCCTGCGCGTGCGCGGAGGGCATGCAAAAAACCACCAGGAGTAGAGATAGAATCACTATGCCTGCGTTCATGATGCGTCAGTCTCCCTGATTTGGAGTTAACTTGATCGCGCCTAGGATAACTCCCTCCCGTACTCTATCACAATCGCGGCGTCCGCTCGTGTGGCGCGCAGTGGAAGGCCGCTTTCCATCAAGTCCTTGCCCGTCATGTGGAGCGTTTCGGGCCGGTCCCAGTTCGCAATCACGTAATACGCTTCCGCATCGAGTCCGCGCAGACGCACCGTGAAGTCTTCCCGGCCCTGCGTGTCGCCGCAAAAGGCCTGAACGATACCCCTCCCACTCTCGGTGTCATTGAATTGCCAGGCAAGCCACGCCGCACGGTCGGTGCTCCACGGGGTGAGCGGGTAGTAGTCGGCGGCATACAGGGGGCGCACTTTCAGGTAACGTTCGAGGTGCGCGCGCAGCGCTTCGATTGCGGCAGGGTCCCGGAAATGGATGGCGTAACTCGCGCATGCGCCCATGCCGCTGCGCAGCGCGGCGGTGTCCGTGCTGGCCGCGCCCAGGCCATGCAGCGGGAGCCATAGCGAGAGGCCGTGCGACATCGCTTGCACATTGTGCGGGAAATCCTTCGAGTCCCAGCAACTGTCGCTGCGCCAGAGGGGAACGCTGCGCCGCATCATCTCGAAATCGAGGCGCCGCCCGCCGCTCGCGCAGTTGTCGATGATGAGTCCCGGGAAACGCTCGCGGAGCGCGTCCAGATAGGCGTACAGGCCGCCGATGTAGCGAACCTGCCGCAACCCCTGTTCCTCCGCGGGCTCGTTCGTATGCCAGAAATAGGCCGGATACAGGTTAAAGTCCTGACGATAAATGGCAATCCGCGCGGTTTCGAGCGTCCGCGACACGCTGTCCAACGTCCATTCCCGCGCCGCCGGATTGCCCAAATCGAGGAGGCGGAATCCGTCGTTCTCGTGATAGCGCAGGTCCGGCGGCGTGCCGCTCGGCAGCAGGAGCCAGTCCGGATGCTCGCGGTCAAGCCAAGTGCCGCGCATGACCCGTTCCGGCTCAAACCAGACGAGGAATCGCAGGCCGTTCGCGGCGGCGGCAGCGCCCACCGGAGCCAGTCCACGCGGGAACCGGGTCGGGTCCGGGTGTGGATTCCCCTGCCCCAGCGGAAAACCGGCTTCGTTCCAGCCCGCATCGAGCCAGAAGGTATCGATGGGCAGCTTCGCCGACGCGACAACCGCGGCCAGTTCGCACAGGTTCGCTTCTGTCGTGTCGTTGAATCCCACGA
>JAGMZX010000128.1:14910-17690 GCA_018005585.1 Candidatus Hydrogenedentota bacterium
CCCAGCGGAAAACCGGCTTCGTTCCAGCCCGCATCGAGCCAGAAGGTATCGATGGGCAGCTTCGCCGACGCGACAACCGCGGCCAGTTCGCACAGGTTCGCTTCTGTCGTGTCGTTGAATCCCACGAGCCCGTGTACGCTTGCCGCGACGGGCATCAGTTCCATGGGCGAATGGTTAGCGGGCGTGAAATGCCGCAGCGTCAGCCGCCGGAACTTGTTCTGGCCGTCGGTCCAGTCGCCGGCATAGGGCATGAGCAATATCGACGGCAGGCGCAGTTCCTCGTCCGGAGGCAGCATGAAATGCGTGCGGTCCAGCCCGGCGGAAATGTGTACCTGCCCGGGCTCGCCGCTCGCAAACGACGCGGTCCAATCGCCGGTCCAGCCAATCGCGAGGATGATGCCTCCTTTGCCGTCGTTGAGATTGAAATACGGCATCGCACCGTCTGAAGACCGTCCGCCGAAGGACGCCAGCGCCACCGCAACGCCATGTTCCAGCACGCGCTCCTGCGGAGCGAAATCGCTCGTCTCCGAGTGGCTGCCTTTACTCCAATGCAGCGTGGTCGGGCGCCTGGACGGAAACGCCGCCGTAAAATCCGCCGAGCACGGATCCTCGATCAGTGCGGGCGCTGCGCCGGACTCTCTCCGCAAGCCCACCTGCCATTCGACAGCGCCGAAGTCCGCGTATGAACGCATCTCGATGCGCGAGTAATCGTCCGTGGGCCGCGGCAGGTCCGATTGCGCGCCGACCGCATAGTCCGGGGACAGTGTCATCGAGCCGCGAGCATCTTCCGCGGCGCGAGCGGCGGTGCACATCGAAAATAATACTGTCAGTAATGTCTGGAGCGGTTTTGATGGCTTCATCGCCTGAATACCTCGCTTGGGCGGAAAGACGCCATATACCTGGCAACCATAATACGTTGTGCGCCCGGCTTTCCATGCAAACAGGGTGCGTCTGGAATATTCAGAGGCATTGGGCTTGTTTTGTGGGAATCCGGGGTTCCCTCACAGAACAAGGAGACCAGAGGTGCGTCGAGCCACACTCGTAATGTTGCTTATCGCAGGCGCGGCAGGCAGCGCGCCTGCGGGAGACCTGGCCCCGCCGGGCCCGCCCGCCCCGACGATGAGAAATCTGCAGGAGGTCTTCGAACAGGTGGCGCAGGCCAACCGCGCAGCGGGCGGCGGCGACGCGCTGCTGTTCTATCCGCACATAGTGGATCAGGAGGGCACCATCAGCACGACGCCGAATTCCTTCGACACCACGTTCTATCTCGTGGCGACGGGGCCCTACGTGGGAACGAGTCTCAAGAGCGGCGCGGCGTCGGTGCCGAACAAGAGTGTCTCCGATGTGACGGTGTCCCTCTACCTTTTCGACAGCACGGGGCAGCCCGCACTGTCCGCAACGGCGGCGCAAGTGGCCTTTCCGGCGACGTTCACAGTGGGTTACGGGACGCCGCGGGCCTCCGCGCAGATCACCAACCTGTTTCTAAGCGCGGGCGGCTTTCCGGCTGGCATTTTCGAGGGTTTTGCGGTGCTTTCCGTGAGTTCCGGCGACTGGAACGACGTGGCGGTTCAGGGGTTTACGCTCAACTCGCACACGACCGCCTTTGACCTCTCGATCACCGCCCTGGAACCGGTCCGCATTCAGGATGCGCCCGCCGCCGTGAAGAGCGATGCGCCTGAGATTGGGGAGGCCGGGCAATGAACCCAGGTGAATCAAACGCTTTCCGCGCAAGGCGCCGCAACGCTATGTGTGCCGCTTGGATGACTGCCACTTTCATGCTGGCTCCGGGGCTTGCCTTCTCGGGCGATTTGTATCCGCCCGGTTCACCTGCGCCGACCATGAAAAACCTGCAAGAGATATACGACCAGGCGGCCCAGGTCAACCGCGCGGCCGGCGGCGGCGACGTCCTGTTGTTCTTTCCCTACGTCCTGGAACGCCAAGGCTTCGTAAGCGATACTCAGTACACGTTCGACACGCTGGTTTATCTGCTGGCCACCGGAGCGCTGACGGGACAAGGCCTGAAAGACGGTGGCGCCGCAACCGGCGCAAAGGACACGCCGGAATTATCGGTGCATCTCTATCTCTACAACAACAACGGCCAGCCCGCCACGTCAGCCATGGGAACGCCAATTGCCAATCCCGCCACGTTTACCGTGGGATCCGCCAATCCGATGGCTGCAATCCGCTTGGAGACCCTGATTCAAGATGCGGGCGGTTTTGCTTCACCGATCTTCCTGGGCTTCGTCGTCCTCTCCATCGATTCGGGCGACTGGAATGATGTGGCTGTGGATGCGTACATCGTTCATTCCCATACGGGGCCTGGAGACCTGGAGGTCACCCCTCTCCCACCGACGCGCGTCCAGGATTCGCAAGTGATCGGAGTCCAGGACACGGCTGATACCGCGTTCCGAGCACAAGCCGACAGCGAGACGGGAAACCGCTGATGAAGACTTCGCCCGCACGCAGGCCCTCCCACCAGGTCACGCCGCGCATTGCCGTCCGCGTGTTCCTCGGCGTGGTTGCGCTCATAGCGCCCTCCGTTACTCTTGCCACGACGAATATCTCCCTGACGGCCCCCTATGCATGGTCCGGGAACGGCGGCTGGATCAATGCGCGCGGTGATTGCTTCAGCGGTGTCGTCGTAACGTCCTCTTCCTTGTCCGGTTTCGCATGGTCCGAAAATACGGGCTGGATCAATTTTGGCGACGGCACGAATACGGACCCTGACGCGTTCGGCGTGGTCAACGACGGCGCGGGCAACTTGTCGGGCTTTGGGTGGG